>JBBSRD010000264.1:0-4496 GCA_038243415.1 Actinomycetales bacterium
CGGCGACCGGACCGTGGTCGTCGAGGACCTGCCGGGCACCTACAGCCTCGACGCGATCAGCCTCGACGAGCAGATCGTCACCGACGTCCTCGAGCCCGCGGAGGGCGGCGGGATCTCCGCTGAGGCCGGGCCGCCGGACGGGCTGCTGGTCACCCTCGACGCCACCACGCTGCGCCGCTCCCTCGGGATGCTCGTCCAGCTGATGATGACGGGGATCCCCCTCGCCGTCGTCCTCACCTTCTCCGACGAGCTCACCCGCCGGTCCGGCTCCCTCGACGTGGCCGCGCTGCGCCGCGCGCTCGGGGTGCCCGTCGTCACCGTCACCGCGGGGCGCCGCTCCGACCTGGCGGCGCTGCGCGAGCTGATGGGTTCCCCCGGCGACTGGTCCGCGCCGCCGATGCTGCCCCCGACCGCCCCGCGCGAGGTGTCGGGCTGGATCACCTCGGTGCTGGAGAGCGCCGGGTACGCGCTGCCGGAGGAGGACGCCCGCACCCGCCGCGTGGACTCCGTGCTGCTGCACCCCGTGTGGGGCACGGCGGTCTTCTTCGTCACCATGTTCGCGTTCTTCCAGGTCGTCTTCACCGTCGCCGCGCCCTTCCAGGACGCCATCGAGACGTTCTTCGCCTTCCTCGGGACGCTGGTGACCGCGAACGTCGGCAACCGCGTGGTCGCCTCCTTCCTGTCCCAGGCGCTGCTCGGCGGTGTCGGGGGGGTGCTGGTCTTCCTGCCCCAGATCGCCCTGCTCTTCCTCATGGTCTCGATCCTCGAGGGCGTCGGGTACATGTCCCGCGCGGCCTTCCTCATGGACCGGGTGATGAGCAAGGCCGGTCTGGAGGGACGCGCCTTCGTCGCGCTGCTGTCCTCGCTGGCGTGCGCCATCCCGGGGATCATGGCCACGCGCACGCTGCCGTCCGCGCGCGACCGGATCTCCACGATGATGGCCGCCCCCCTCATGACGTGCTCGGCGCGGCTGCCCGTCTACGTGCTGCTCATCGGCCTCACCGTCCCCGCAGGCGCCCGCCTCGGCCCCTTCGGCGCGCAGGGCACCGTGATGTTCGGCCTCTACCTGCTCGGGGCCCTGTCCGCGATGGGCACCGCCTGGCTGTTCTCCAGGATCGGCCGCGGCAAGGGGCCGCTGCTGCCGTTCTACATGGAGATGCCGCCCTACCGGCTGCCGTCGGTGCGCTCGACGCTGCTCACCGTGTGGGACTCGTGCGCGGTGTTCCTCCGCAAGGTCGGCAAGATCATCCTCGTCACCACGGTGATCCTGTGGCTCGCGCTCAACCTCCCCGCCCGCAGCCTCGGCGAGCTGACCGACGCCGGCGTGGACCCGCGCGACGCCGTCGCGGTGACCTCTTGGACGGTGGACCGCTCCTACGCCGCAGACCTCGGGCGCGCGATCGAGCCGGTGTTCGCCCCGCTCGGCTTCGACTGGCGGATCAACATCGGCATCATCGCCTCGTTGTCCGCCGGGGAGGTCTTCGTGGCCACCCTCGGCCAGGTGGCCGCCGCGGACGACCCGGAGAACCCGGCCGCCGCGCTGGAGGCCATGACCGTGGAGGACGGGCCGCGTGAGGGCCAGCCGCTGTTCACCGCCCCCGTCGTCGCCGCGATCGCGATCTTCTTCCTCTACGCGCTGCAGTGCTTCTCCACCATCGGCGTGATGCGGCGCGAGTCCGGCACCTGGAGGTGGCCGATCATCGCGTTCGTCTACATGTTCGTCCTCGCGTGGGGCATGGCCGCCCTCGCGCGGCTCGTGGTGGGGGCGATCGTGTGACCGCTCTCGCTGGCACTGACACGAGCCCCGACGCGAGGCCCCTCGAGGACGAGGTCGCCCTCCACCCGGAGACGGTCGACGTCTCGACCCTTCGCTGGGTGTCGTCGTCAGCGGACGCGCTCGGCTTCGTCGGCGCCCCCGAGCGTGCGCCCACGGCGCTGGCGTCCCTGCTCGACGACGGGACGCTCAGCAGCATCGTCGTCGAGCCCGGCGCGGTCCTCACCACGCTGGGCAGTGACCGCTCCTGGCGGACCGAGGGGGCACGGGTGCGCTCCGCGCTGCTGGCGGCGCTGGCGGAGCCGGCGGCCTGGCGCGCCCCCGAGGGCTCCAGCGCCGACGACGTCCTCACGGCCGTCGTCCAGCAGGTGGTCGCCGGCGAGGTGGGGGAGTACGTCCTCAGCCGCGGCGGGGGCCTCGAGCTGGTGAGCGCCGTCGGTGGCGCGGTCGAGGTGCGGCTGTCCGGGGCCTGCACGCACTGCCCGGCCTCGGACCTCACCCTGTCCCCGCGCGTCGAGGCCGCGATCCGTGCGCGTCATCCCGCGCTGGTGTCGATGACGGCGACCACCACCGCCCCGCCCTCGGCGGGGACGCCGGCCCCGGGCCGCCGCCGACGCCTCGGCCTGCTGCCCCTGCGTCGCGGCTGAGGGACGCCCCCGCCGTTCCTCGACCCGGCTGCGCGTCCCTGCCCGTCGCCCTTCCGCACGGCTCCCCGCATCACCCCTCCGCGCTACCGCGTCGCTCCTCCGCCTCTCCGCCCTTCCGCCCCGCCGCGGTGACCATGAAGAAACAATCCTCCTGTCGCGGTGATCATGAAGGAACGGCCCCTCGTGGGTGTCGCGAAGGGCCGATCCTCCATGATCACGCCCTGCGGGGGGAGATGCTTCATGATCACCGCCGGGCTCGGCGGGATCGTGCGCCCAGCTGATGGAGGGTCCGTGGTCCTCGGCATCGGGGCATCGGGGCATCGGGGCATCGAGCATCGGGGCGTCGAGCGGGGACGTGGTGCTGCCGTTCATGGCGTGTCGCGCGCGCGAGGTCCCCGCTCGAGCATGGGTGAGCCGGGTGGTTCTCCAGCTCGCTCCCGACCGCACGCACCGACCATCACCGTGACGCGGCGACCGCCGCGGTGGCCTCCGGTGAGGAGGTTCGTCCCCCGGGGTGGTGTCGTCCGTCTGTTCGCCGTGTGCGTGTCCGGACGGGGCCTCCTCACGACCCAGCGTCCCCCGGGACCTCGAGGAGATGAACGATGAGCGAACCCCAGCACGACGCCGCGAGCCTGCGGGACCACGACCCCCAGCAGCGGGAGAGCCCGCCCACCGACGGGTGGAGCACCGCACCCGGCGCCTACGCCTACCAGGGCCAGGGCTACCAGGACCAGCAGTACCAGGACCAGCCACAGCCCAGCCAGGCCATCCAGGCCAGCGAGGCCCGGCCCTCCTGGGACCAGCAGACGAGCAGCTCTGGCTCCACCACCAGGACGGTGGCCCTGCTGGCGCTCGTCGCCGGCATCGTCGCCCTCGTGCTCGCGATCGTCCCCGTCCTCGGGACCCTCGCGGCCCTCGCGGCCCTCGGCCTGGGCATCGTGGCGCTCGTCGGGGTGCGGCGCGGCCGCCACGAGGGCGGCGGGCTCGCCATCGGTGGCGTCATCACCTCCGCGCTCGCGGTGCTGCTCTCCGTCGGCCTGCTCTTCTGGTCCCTCCCCCGCATCAGCGAGGCGCTCTCGGGCGAGCCGACCGCGGACGAGCCCAGCGCCACCGCGCCCCCGTCACCGAGCGCCTCCCCGAAGGCGCCGGAGCCGTCCGTGGAGGCGCCCCCGAATGATGCGGCGAGCGAGAAGGCGCCGCCCGCCGCGCCCGCCCCGCCGCCGGACGCCTCCGCCCTGCCGCCGCAGCTCATGGCGGTCGGTACGAAGGTCACGCTGGGCGACTGGGAGGTCTCCGTAGAAGAGGTCCGTCAGGACTCGAACGCCGAGGTCGTCGGCGGACGCGGCCGCAACCCGGCGCCCGAGGGCAAGTACGTCGGGGCCGTCGTCAAGGTCGGCTACACGGGCCCGGACATCAAGACGGTGGGCGTCGAGGTGAACTGGCAGTACCTGGGGACCGATGCTCTCGCGTACCGGGAGGCTTTCGTGTACCTCCCCGGCGCCGAGGACCTGCCGAGAGAGCTGCGGAAGGGCGACACGCTCACCGCCCCGGTCTTCTTCGACGTCGCCACCGACGCGGTCGCCGGTGGCGTCCTCCAGGTCCAGGTCACCAACGACGTGTCGCCCTACCAGGCACGGTGGGCGGTACCCGCCGAGTGAGGTGCGGCCCCGTGGGTGAGCATGGGGCATGGACCTCGCCCGGGCCGAAGCGCTCTACCGGAACCTCGTGGCCGAGGTGATGCCGGCGGACGTCCTGTTCGCCCACCACCTGGCGTACGTGCGCAGCGGGGCCTCCCCGCGCATCGCGCGCCTGCTCGCTCACACCGGGCACGTCGAGCACGCCCCGGCGAAGCGGGCCACGGACACCGGTCTGCTGGTGTACGAGCTGATCCACCACGGCCTCGACAGCGCCCAGGGAGACCAGGTGATCGCGTCGCTGAACCGGATGCACGGCCGCTGGAGCATCCGCAACGACGACTTCCTGTGGGTGCTCGGCACCTTCGTGGTCCCGAGCACCCGCATCCTCGAACGCGTCGCCTGGCGCCGGGTGAGCGAGGAGGAGCGCGAGGCCACCGC
>JBBSRD010000265.1:0-4495 GCA_038243415.1 Actinomycetales bacterium
GGACGTCGGGGTCGGCCGCGGCCTGCTCGACGAAGGCCTGCACCGAGGTGGAGAACGAGTCGTACGGGTGGTGCAGCAGCACGTCACGGGCGCGGATGGCCGCGAAGATGTCCGAGGGCTTGCTGCGCTCGCGGCCGTCGGGCAGCGCGCGGTGCGTGCGCGGCACGAAGGTGGGGAAGGCGAGGTCCGGACGGACCGAGAACCCCAGGTCGGCGACGAGGTTCAGCCCGCGCAGGTCCAGCGGCTCGGGCAGCACGTAGGTGTCGGCGCGGGTGATCCCCAGCTCCTTGGAGACGAGGTCCCGCACGTCGTCCGGGGTGTCGTCGGCGATCTCCAGGCGCACCGGCGGTCCGAACCGACGGCGCAGCAGCTCCTTCTCCAGCGCCTGGAGGAGGTTCTCGGCGTCGTCCTCCTCGACCTCCAGGTCCTCGTTGCGGGTGACCCGGAAGGTGTGGTGGGCGACCACCTCCATGCCGGGGAAGCACTGGTCGAGGTGGCGGGCGATGACGTCCTCGAGGGCGATGAAGCGCGCACCCGGGTGGGAGCGCTCACCGGACCCGGCGTCGGTCTCGTCATCGACCCCGTCGCCGCTGTCGGCGCCATCTTCTGGGCCCATGCCCGGCAGGTCGTCGGGCACGCGCACCAGGCGCGGCAGCAGCGGCGGCACCTTCACCCGGGCGAAGTGCTCCTTCTCGGTGGTGGTGTTGCGCACCACCACCGCCAGGTTGAGCGAGAGCCCCGAGATGTAGGGGAACGGGTGGGCCGGGTCCACCGCCAGCGGGGTGAGCACCGGGAAGACCGAGTCGCGGAAGAACGCATGGACGCCCTCGGCCTCGCGCGCGGTCAGGGAGTCCCAGCCGACGAGCGAGATGCCCTGCTCGTCGAGCGCCGGGCGCACCCCCTGCGAGAAGGCCCGCGCGTGGCGGTCCATCAGCTCGTGGGCGCGGCGGCTGATGGCGCTCAGCACCTCGCGGGGCTCCATGCCCGACGCCGCCCGCACCGCCAGCCCGGTGGCGATGCGCCGCTTGAGGCCCGCGACACGGACCATGAAGAACTCGTCGAGGTTGGAGGTGAAGATGGCCAGGAAGCGGGCCCGCTCCAGCAGGGGCAGCGACTGGTCCTCGGCGAGCTCGAGCACCCGCTCGTTGAACGCCAGCCACGAGAGCTCGCGGTCGAGGAAGCGGTCCTCGCGCAGGGGCTCCGGCTCGGGGCGCTCGTCATGGTCGTCGCCCTCCGTCGAGGACTCCGGCTCGAGGTGCTCCTCCAGGGCCTCCGCGACGGTGCGGGCCGACCGTGCGCTGGAGAAGCGGCCGTCAGGACCCCGGGTGCGCATGCTCGTGTCGACCATGGCGGCAATCATGTCAGCCGAGAGCGTCCCGACCCGCCGGGGCGAGGACGCCCACCGGGTTCCCCGGGCCTCACCAGCGCCCGCTGTAGGACACGTCAGCGGCGACGCGCACGAACCCGAGCTTCTCGTAGGTGCGCAGCGCGGCGGCGTTGTCGCCCTCGACGTACAGCTCGACCCGCACCGCCCCGCGGTCGGCGAGGTGGTGCAGCCCGGCGAGCACGACGGCCGTGCCGAGCCCGCGCCCCTGCTGGTCGGGGGCGACCGCCACGACGTAGACCTCGCCGACGCCGCTGCCGGGGTCGGCGACCTTGGTCCAGTGCGAGGCCAGGAGGCGCCCCGTCCCCGCCGCCTCGCCCTCGCCCGCCGGCGCCCGGACGAGCAGCAGCAGCCCCCGCGCGTCGAACCACGGTTCGTCGAGGCGCGCGGCCAGGTCCGCCTCGTCCCAGCCGCCCTGCTCGGGGTGGTCGGCGAAGGCGGCAGCGTTCAGCGCCAGCCAGGCGGCGTCGTCGCGGCCGGGCTCGAAGGCCCGCAGCGCCACGCCCTCGGGCAGGCGGGTCGGCGGCAGGTCGGCGGCGGGGGCGGAGCGCTCCATCCGCAGCAGCACGCGGGACCGCCGCAGGTCGTGGCGCTCCGCGAGCCGCGCGGCGCCGGGGTGGTCGCCGTGGCTCCACGCGTCGACCGTGCTCTCGCCTACCCCGTGCTCGCCCGCCCCCTGCCCGGCCGTCGCGCCGGGAGCCCCGGTGACGACCCGGACCGCGTCGACCAGGGCGCCGCCCAGACCGGCGCCGCGCCGCTCCGGGGCGACGAGGAGCTCCACGGTGGAGCCGCCGCCGCTCGTGCGCACCTGGGCGTACCCCGCGAGGACGGTCCCGCCGGCGTCCGGCTCCTCCACCAGCAGGTGGGTCACCGCGGCGCTCGAGGGGCCGCGGCCCTCGAGCGCGAGGCGGGCGTCCTCCGCGAGCGGCTCGCCCCCGTCGACGGCCTCCGCCGCCGCCGCCAGCGCGCGGACGCCGGCGACCTCGTCGGGGCTCAGCGCGGTGGTGGTGCGGACGGGCTGCGGGCTGGAGGAGGGCACCTGCGCCACCGTAGGCGCCGGGTCGTCGCGCCCTCGGGCCCGCTGCGCGACGTGGACGCTGCCTGCGCGGGCTCAGCCCTGCCGGGTCTCGACACGCTGGCCCGCGCTGGCGGCGGCCTCGCACTCCTGCTCCACGAAGCGGTACCCGACGTTGCGCACGGTGCCGATGAGCTGCTCGTGCTCGGTCCCGAGCTTGGCGCGCAGGCGACGCACGTGGACGTCGACGGTGCGGGTGCCGCCGAAGTAGTCGTGGCCCCACACCTCCTGCAGCAGCTGGCTGCGGGTGAGCACCTGCCCCGGGTGCTGCGCCAGGTGCTTGAGGAGCTCGAACTCCTTGTAGGTGAGGTCGAGGGTGCGCTGGCGGACCTTCGCGGTGTAGGCGGTCTCGTCGATCACCACGTCGCCGGCACGGATCTCGCGGGTGCTCTCCTCCGCGCGGACCACCACGAGGCGACCGATGGCCAGGCGCAGGCGGGCCTCCACCTCGGCGGGCCCGGCGGTGTCCAGGAGCACCTCGTCCGCGCCCCACCCGGCGGTGACCGCCGCGAGGCCGCCCTCGGTGAGCACCAGCACGAGCGGGCACCCGAGGCCGGTCGTGCGCAGGAGCCGGGCCACGGAGCGGGCCGCGGCGAGCTGGCTGCGGGCGTCGAGGAGCACCGCGTCCGCCGGCGGGGCGTCGACCAGGGCCGCTGGTCCTGCGGGCGCCACGCGGACGTGGTGGGCGAGCAGACCGAGGGCCGGGAGCACCTGGTCGGACGGTCCGGGGGCGTTCGTGAGCATCAGGAGCCGGGCCACGGAGGGCCTCTCTCTCGTGGGTCGTCGTCTCGAGGACCGGCCGCGCCGACGACGGTCTGGAGCCGGCACGCCATCGTTTCCCCGGCAGAAAGAATAAGGGAGCACGGGGCGTCCTCGGGGACGCTCCGCCGGTCGCACAGCGTGGGGGAGACTGCCCCGGTGCCTGATCACGCCCCCTCCCGCCCGTCATGGGGCACGGTGGTCACCCTCGGCTCGACGGTGGCGACGGCCCTGCTCCTCGTTCTCGGGGTGGCCCTCGCCGGTGCCGGTCCGCTGTCCCAGGGCGGTGGCTGGCTGCTGGCCGTCGTGGCCCTGCTGGTCGTCGCCGGCATCGCGTGGGGTTGGCCGACCCTCCTCGCGCTCCCGAGCCCGCGCGGGTCCAGCGGCGTGATCGCCGTGACCGGGCTGGTCGCGGTGGTCGTCGTCGCCACCACCCCCGGCGGGGCCTCGCTGGAGCGCCTGCCCGTGGTCCTCGGGCTCGCGGTCCTGGCCGCCTGCGTGCAGCAGCTCCTCCGTTACGACGGGCGCCCACGGGTGGTCGACGCCCTGGGCGGGACCCTCATGGGCACCGGCCTGGCCACCTGCGCGGCGGCGTGGACCACGCTCCCCTCGATCGAGGGCGGCCCGGCGGTGGCCCTGGGCACGGGGGTCGTCGCCGTCCTCGTCGCCCTGCTCCAGGCGCCGATGGGCCGGGCGCGGCGCGGCGCGGGCCTCGTCGCGATCGTCGGCGTCGCCGTCGTGGTCGACGCGCTGCGCAGCGGCGTCACCGACGGCTGGGGGCTCGGGACCGGTGCAGGTCTCGGCTCGACGCTGCTCGTGGTGGTGCTCGTCCTCGTCGCTGCCGCCGGCGTCCGCGCGCTCCTGGGCCACGGCGCCGCCGCGTGGCGCACCCGGACCCGCCTGGCGATGCTCGGGGCCTGGTTCGCCCTGATGGGCGTCGGCGCGCACCTCGTCGCGCTGTTCTGAACCGCCTGTCGCTGGACCGGCTGCCGCTGGGCGGCCCGCTCCGCGCCCGGCTCGTCTGGCCTGTCCCGAACTGGGCGCCCCCGCGGGCAGCAGGCCCCGGACCCCGGCGGCGTGTCGCCCGCCGCGAGCCGCGCGCCGTGTGACGCTGCCGAGCGTGGACGTGCTGCTGGTGCTGACGGCCCTCACGGTGTTCGTGGGGGTCAGGACGCTGGCCCTGGTGCGCTCGCGCCGGGCGAGCAGCGGGCGCCGCGTCATCGTCGCCGCCGCGCTCCGCCCCCGCCCGGCCGCCTCTCGCCCGGCTGCCTCCCGCC
>JBBSRD010000266.1:0-4445 GCA_038243415.1 Actinomycetales bacterium
GCCTCGTTGATGGCCTCCTGCAGGACGGCGCCGCGGCCGACGCGCTGGTCGATGATGCGCTGCGGGACCTTGCCCTTGCGGAAGCCCGGGACCTGGACCTGCGCACCGATGGTGCGGTAGGCCTTGTCGAGGCTGGGCTTGAGCTCGTCAGCGGTCACCTCGACGGTGAGCTTGACCCGCGTGGGGTTGACGTTCTCGACGGCGCTCTTCACTTCGGTGCTCCAGGGGGTCGGGGTCGGTGTTCTCAGCGTGCCCGGCGTGCCCGGGCTGCCGCCCACGGCGGCACGGCGCACCCACGTCCCGCCACCCGTGGTCCGGGTACGTCGACGTGGTGGTCGGGGTACCCGGATTCGAACCGGGGGCCTTCCGCTCCCAAAGCGGACGCGCTACCAAGCTGCGCCACACCCCGCGACAGGCACGCGTGATCACGGCGCCCGACGACAGAGCCAGGCTACTGTGCCTCCAGGGCCGCCGGGCCGCGACCGGCGCGGCTAGGGTGTCTCTGGCTGCGGAAGCGCGCCCGCTCCTCCTCCGCACGGTGAGGCGGCGCGGACGTCATCGTCATCCCGCGGGTGTAGCTCAATGGTAGAGCACCAGTCTTCCAAACTGGCTACGCGAGTTCGATTCTCGTCACCCGCTCCACCGCCTCACCCGGCGCCGCGCGCGGAGCGGCGCTCACTGCCCAACATCAGGCGCCGAGCGCCGCGCAGGTCCTCGCCGACGGCGGCCAGCGGCCCGTCGGACGGGAGGTCGAGGTCTTCGGGCTCACGGCCGTCGCGCACGGCCGCTGACAGCTCGCGCAGCCACCGCTCCCCGCGCTCGGCGTCCTGCGAATCCGCCAGCCCGTGCCCGCGCTGGTGGGCGCCTGCCGACAGCACCGAGACGTCCCGCAGGTCCTCGACCGCCTGCGCCAACGTGGTGATCAGCGGGAACCACGTGGACGCCGCGCGCGCCCCGGGGGTCGGCTCGGCGAGAGAGGCCTGCAGCCGTGAGCGGATGTCCGTCAGCGCCCCCTGAGCCCGTCTGCGCGCCGGAACCATCACCGCCGGCACGCCCATCAGGGTCACCCCCGCGTAGTCCGCGACGACGTCGACGAAGGCGGCGACCTCCTCCGGCATCCTCGAGCACCACGTGCTCGGCCAGGCCAGGTAGCCCACGAGGAGCACCACGACGGCCGCCACGACGGTGTCGAGCACCCTGGCGGTGAGGAGCCCAGGCGGGACGTCGGCGCTCAGCTCGGTGAAGACGAGCACCAGGGGCGTGAGGAACGTGGCCATCAGCCCGTAGTTGCGGCTCTCGCCGAAGGGCAGGAGGAAGCCGAGCACGGCGACGGGGACGATGATCAAAGGGCCGTCGGGCAGGGCGAGGAGCACGAGGCCACCGATGACGGCCCCCGCCAGGGTGCCGAGCACTCGTTGGACCCCGCGGGCGAACACCGAGCCGTAGTCCGGCTTGAGCACCAGGGCGGCGGTCATCAGCACCCAGTAGGAGCGGTCGAGCGGAGCCGTCACGGCGATCGCCTCGGCGACCACGAGCGTGATGACCAGCCTCACGGCGTAGACGCGCGTGCTCGGCCCGAGGACCGTCGTCACCAGGTCGCGCCACGGCGTCCGGGGCTGGCCGGGCGAGCGCCCGGTGAGCCTGCCAGCGACGCTGCGCTCGAGCGCAGCCATCGCCGCGCCCGCAGCCTGGTCGTCCGCCCGGGAGCCGTCGCCGGGCTCGCCAGACGGGGAGGGCTCGGCGGGCCGCGGCTCGAGCGGGTGCCGCACCGCGCGCCAGCCCCGGGTGAACGGGCTCGAGGCGATGCTGGTGCGCACGGCCTCGAGCCGTCGCACCAGGTCGTCGGCGCCCTGAGCGGACAGGGACTCCCCGTCGGGCGCGACCAGGGCCTCCGTCACGCCGTTCGCGGCGTCGAGGACCTCGTTCAGGTGGTCGAGGTCGTGGCGGCGCCCGAAGGAGCGGGCACGCGCGGAGATCACGGCGTCGTACGCGTGGGCGACGGCCGCGGCCGCCCCGGCGTGGGGGCCTCTCAGACGACGGGTGAGGGGCGCCGGCACACCGTCTCGACCGGCGTCGGGACCCGTGCAGCGCGCGCCCTCACGGCGGCCGTCGGTCGCGGCGACGAGCACCAGCGCGTCGAGCACCGCGGCCACGGCGCGGCGCGGCGCCTCGCGCGACGGCCTCACGAGGATCTGGCCCCAGGACAGCGCCAACGCCCAGGCCGCTCCGCCCAGGGTCGACAGCACCAGGACCGGCGCGGAGGTCTGCGACAACGGCCCCGTGCCCACCGCGAAGTAGACGAGCAGCTGGAGCCCGGCGTACGAGAGGTCGGCGCTGGCGGCGCTGAGCACGGCCGCGACGGCCGCGAGCACGGCGACCCCCGCGAGCGCGGCGAGCACGTGGCCCGACGCCGCCTGCCCGAGGAGCAGCCCGACGACGCTCGCGGCGACGCCGACACCCATCCCGTAGGCACGGCTGGCGAAGACCCCGCCGCGGTCCCCCTCGGCGGCGAGCCACGCTCCGAGCGCTACGAGGCCGCCGAGGGCGACGTCACCGACGGCGAAGCCGAGCGCGACGGGGGCGGTGACCGAGAGGGCGTTGCGCACCATGTCCGCCCATGGCACGGGCACGTGGTTGCTCGACATGACCTGCGCGAGCCAGCGAGGGGCGAGCGGGCTGAAGGTGGCGACCGGGTGGCGCAGCACCGCGATCGCCTCACCGCTGCGGCGGCGGCCGCGTGCACTCATGCCGCTGAGGATGCGGGCGCCGGCAGCTGACCGCACCTCGACGGCGCCTGGCGCGCCCTTCGCCCGGCATCGCGGGTGTCGAGGGCCACGACCCTCGTCGAGCGGGGACCTCGAGCGCACGACACGCTGCGAGGAGCCGCACCACGTCCCCGCTCGGCGAGCAGAGACCGCACCGGCTCCCCGCCGGCCTCAGATCGGTTCGGTGACGCCCATCAGCAGCGGCGGCAGCGCGAGGCGGTCCAGCCGCCCGTAGGGCACCGACGCCGGGTCCACCAGAGACTGCGCCACCCCGCCGTCGTGCACCGCGAGCACGAGGCGCGCCAGGTCGTCCTCGCCGACGAGCAGCCGCCGCCCCGCGCGCGCCAGCGCCGCCGCCAGCACGGGCCCCAACCGTGCACGGAGCGCGCCCTGGTGCCCGGCGAGGCGCTCGCGGGCCTGCGGGCTGCGGGCCGCGACGAGCACCTGCTCGGAGGAGACCAGCCACCACGCCCGCTCCCCCGCGCCGGCGGCCAGCACGGTCTCGACGACGGCCTCGACCACCGCGTCCAGCGGCTCGGCCGCCGGGTGCTCGCCCAGCGCCGCCACCGCGCCCTCGACCCGCTCCAGGAGCACGCAGGCCTGGCGGTCGAACAGGGCCAGGAACAGCTCCTCCATCGAGGAGAAGTTGGAGTAGAAGGCGCCGCGGGTGAAGCCGGCGGCCTCGCAGACCCCCTCGACGGTGGCCGCACCGACCCCGTCGGCGGCGAACACCTCGAAGGCGGCGTCCAGCAGCCGCTCACGGGTCGCAGCGCGCCGCCTGGTGGTGCGCGGGACGGTCCCCGCCGCGTCGTCGTGCGTGCCGGCGCTCACCCCGGCACGCTACGCGCCGAGGGCCGGTCGGTCCCCGCGTCGTCGCTCGCGCCGGCCCCGGATGCGCGTACGCTCATCGATACAGCAGTGCATCCGATGCATCACCGCATCGAAAATCCCGCTCCCCGAGGACTCCCGTGACCGACACCCGGACCACCGCTCCCGACCACCTCGTCGCCATCCCCCAGCCGAAGACGGTCCCGCTGGTCGGCAACCTGCCCGACCTCGACGCCGACAAGGGCGTCCTCGGGCTCATGGAGCTCGCGGTGGAGCACGGCCCGATCTTCAAGCTCGCCCTGCCCGGCCGCGAGCTCGTCGTCGTCTCGAGCCAGGAGCTGGTCGACGAGCTGTGCGACGAGTCCCGCTTCGACAAGCTGCTCTCCTCCTCGCTGCGCGAGGTCCGCCGCTTCGCCGGCGACGGGCTGTTCACCGCCGAGACGCAGGAGCCCGCCTGGGGCGCGGCGCACCGCATCCTCATGCCCGCCTTCGGCCCCGCGGCCCTGCGCGACATGGCCGACGGGATGGTGGACATCGCCGACCAGCTGCTGGTGAGGTGGGAGCGGATGGGCCCTGGCGCCGCGGTGGACGTCGCCGACGACACCACGCGCCTGGCGCTGGACACCATCGCGCTCTGCTCGTTCACCCACCGGTTCAACAGCCTCTACAGCGAGCGCACGAACCCCTTCGTCAGCGCGATGGTCCGCGCTCTCGTGGAGTCGGGGAACCGCACCAACCGGCTGCCGATCCAGAACCGCCTCAAGCGGCGCGCGGCCCACCAGTACGACGAGGACACCCGCCTCATGCACGAGGTCGCCGACCAGCTCGTCGCCGACCGTCGCCGCCACCCGC
>JBBSRD010000267.1:0-4437 GCA_038243415.1 Actinomycetales bacterium
GAGGGCGGCGACCCGCGGCGCCGCCTCCCCGCCGGGCACCACGAGAGGGGTCGTGGCCTCGGTGAGCGGGTGCGGGACGCTCGCGCCGACCCACGTGCCGGTCCCCAGCGCGAGCAGGGCGCCGGCGCAGGCGAGCGCTGCGAGCACGGTGGTGCCGCGTCCCGGCGGCCACCGGCGGCTCACGGCTGCGCGGGCGCGCCGGCGCCGGGAGGGGCGAGCGGTCGCAGGGCCGCTGCGGTCGCCAGCGCGGCGAGGACCCCCTCGGCCTTGGCCTGCGTCTCCGCCTCCTCGGAGGCGGGCACCGAGTCGGCGACCACCCCGGCGCCGGCCTGCACGCGGGCGACGCCGCCGAGCAGGGTCGCGGAGCGGATGACGATGGCCATGTCGGCGTCCCCGGCGAGGTCCAGGTAGCCGGCCACGCCGCCGTAGAGGCCGCGGCGCACGGGTTCCAGCGCGTCGATGAGCGCGAGCGCGCGGGGCTTGGGGGCGCCGGACAGGGTGCCCGCGGGGAACGTCGCCGTGAGGGCGTCGAAGGCGCTCACCCCGTCGCGCAGCCGCCCGGTGACGGTGGAGACGAGGTGCATCACGTGGCTGTAGCGCCAGGTGGCCATGAGCTCGGTGACGTCGACGCTGCCGGCCTCGCAGACCCGCGCGAGGTCGTTGCGCGCGAGGTCGACGAGCATGAGGTGCTCGGCACGCTCCTTCTCGTCGGCGGCCATCTCCGCGGCGAGGGCCTCGTCGGCGGCCTCGGTGGCGCCGCGGGGCCGGGTGCCGGCGATGGGGTGGGTGACCGCGCGCCGGCCGCTGACGGTGACGAGGGCCTCGGGCGAGGAGCCGACGAGGTCGTAGCGGGAGCCGTCGGGCGCGGGCAGGCGGAACAGGTACATGTAGGGGCTGGGGTTGGTCGCCCGCAGGGCCCGGTAGACGTCGAGGGCGTCGGCGTCGTTGTCGACCTCGAAGCGCTGGCTCGGCACCACCTGGAAGACCTCGCCCTCCACGATGGCCTCCTTGCCCGCCCTCACCGCGGCCTCGTACTCCTGCGCCGTCGAGCTGCGCCGGGGCGCGGGGCGGCGCACCGGTCCGAGCCCGGAGACGGTGGAGGGGGTGGGCTCCGCGAGGCTCGCCGCCATGGCGTCCAGGCGGGCCACGGCGTCGGCGTGCGCCTCGTCGACCCGCTCGTCGCTGCCGTCGACGTTGACGGCGTGGGCCACGAGCATGCGGGTGGCGTCGCGGTGGTCGACCACCGCCAGCTCGGTGGCCAGGCACAGCGCGAGCTCGGGGAGCTCCGCGGGCCGGTCCGCCTCGGGGGGGTCCTCGAGGCGCTCCAGGCGGCGGACCACGTCCCACCCGAGGGCGCCGACGAGGCCGCCCGTCAGGGGTGGCAGGCCCTCGATGCGCTCGGTGGCGAGCACCTCCAGGGTCGCCCGCACCGCGTCCAGGGGGTCGCCGGAGGTGGGGACGCCGGCGGGCGGGGTCCCGATCCACGTGGCCTGGCCGCCGCTCTCGGTGAGCACCGCCGCCGATCCGGCGCCGATGATCGAGTAGCGCGACCACACCCCGGCGTGGTCGGCGCTCTCGAGGAGGAACGTGCCGGTCCTCGTCCCCGCGAGGCGGCGGTAGAGGCCGACGGGGGTCTCGGCGTCGGCGAGGAGGCGGCGCACCACGGGGACCACGCGGTGGTCGGCGGCGAGGCCGCGGAACGTCTCGAGGTCCGGCCAGGTCTGCCCCAGGCCGAGCCCCACGGCGCTGGGGGTCGGGGTCGCGCCGGCGTCGGGCGTCGGGGTGGCGCTCACGCGGCGGCCCCGGGAGCGTCGGTGGTGGGCTCGGTGGCCGGCGCGGTGACGGGCAGGTCCCGGCCCTCGAAGCACGACGTCGTCCCGGTGTGGCAGGCGGGGCCGGTCTGGTCCACGCGAACGAGGAGGGCGTCGCCGTCGCAGTCGGCGGCGACCGAGACGACGTGCTGGACGTGGCCCGAGGTGTCGCCCTTGCGCCAGAGCTCCCCGCGGCCGCGGCTGAAGTACCAGGCGCGCCCGGTGCTCAGGGTCCGCGCGAGCGCGTCGTCGTCCATCCACGCCACCATGAGGACCGCGGAGGTGGAGTCCTCCACGACGACGGCGCACACGAGCCCCGCCGGGTCCCTCTTGAGGAGCGCGGCGATGTCGGGGTCCAGCACGTCTGCCACGGCGCCAGTGTGCACGGGCGTCCCCGTCACCGGGTCGCTGGGAGCCGCTGCCTGCCGCGCCCCACCGCGGCCCGCCGCCGGGCCGTGCCCCGCTCGTCCCGCTCGGGCCCCCGGCGCGCTGGGACACTGGGGGGTGCCTCCCGCCCGTGCCCGCGCGCTGCTGGCCCTCGTCCTCGCCGCGACGGTCGCGACCGTCGTCGCGGTGCTCGTGCTCCGTCCCGACGCCGCGCAGGCGCCCCCCGTCGACGCCGCGGTGCCCGGCCCCGTCCTCCTCGTGCCCGGCTACGGCGGGGCGACCCGCTCGATGGACGCCCTCGCGGGCGCGCTGCGCGCGGGCGGGCGCACCGCCGTGGTGGTCGACAAGCTCGGGGACGGCACCGGCGACCTGGAGGACCAGGCCGGGCCGGTGGACGCCGCCGCACGCGAGGCCCTCGCCGGCGGCGCCGCGTCGGTGGACGTCGTCGGCTACTCCGCGGGCGGGGTGATCGCGCGGGTGTGGCTCGCGGGCATCGGCGCCGACGTGCCCGTGCGCCGCGTGGTCACCCTCGGCGCCCCGCACGCGGGGACGGAGCTGGCGGCGCTCGCGGCCTCGGGGGCCAGCGGCTCCTGCCCGACGGCGTGCCAGCAGCTGGCTCCCGGCTCGGACCTGCTCCGCTCCCTGCCGGCCACCCCCGGCTCGCCCACGTGGACCAGCCTCTGGTCCGACGTCGACGAGGTGGTGACCCCCGCGTCGACGTCGGACCTGGACGGCGCCGTGGGCGTCGAGCTGCAGGAGGTGTGCCCGGGCGACGCCACGGACCACGGGGACCTGCCGCGCACGGCGCTGCCGGTCGCGATCACCGTCAGCGCCCTCGGCGGGGAGGGGGGCGCCGGCCCGACCCTGCGTGAGGCGCCGTCTGCTCCAGACTGCGAGCGCCTCACCGCGCTGGGGTCCTCGCTCCTGGGCTGACCGCCCCCGGCCCGGCCGGGCCGGTCGCGCTCAGCTGGTGATGTCCCGGGTGGTGAACGTCGCCCACGCCGCGCCGAGGAGCACCACGACGTACCCGAGCTGCACGACCAGGCCGGCGCGCACGTCGGTCCACAGGATCGGGTCGCGGAACAGGTCCACCCAGGAGAGCCAGTAGCGGGTGGGCAGGAGGTCCCGCACGGCGTCCGCGGAGTCCAGCCCCACGAGCACGCTCGACCCGACGATGAGGGCCAGCCCGCCGAGGGCCGCGGCCAGCGGGGAGTCCGTCAGGGTCGAGAGCAGCAGGGCGAGGGCGGCGACGCCCATCATCGAGACGGACATGTACCCGATCACCAGGAGCGTGCGCCACGCCAGGTCCTGCGGGGTCAAGCCCGTCCCGGAGACCGTGGTCGCGGCCAGCGACAGCTCGGCGGGGGCGTTGCCGAGCAGCTGGGTCCCGGTGACGTAGGCGGTGCCAGCGACGGCGAGGACGGCGGTGGTGGTGAAGGCGAGGACCGCCACGAGCTTGGCGACCAGCAGCCGCGTGCGGCTGACGGGGCGCATCAGCAGGTAGCGCAGCGTGCCGTTGGCGGCCTCCCCCGCGATGGCGTCGCCGGCGACCACGCACACGGCGACGGGCAGGAACACCGGCAGGACCAGCCCGAGGGCCGCGGCCGGGTAGAGCGCGCCGTTGCCGAGCACCGCGGAGAGGAACGCCGGTCCCTGGCCGGGGCGCGGGGCCAGGTCGGTGACGGCCAGGAAGACGGCCACCACCGAGGGGAGCAGGCACAGCAGCCCGATGGTGACCCAGGTGCGGGGGCGCACGGCGAGCTTGCGGAGCTCGACGAGGACCAGGGCGAGCAGCGGGGAGCCGCCTCGGAGCAGCCCGCGACCCCCTCGCACCCTCCGCGGCGCGCCCTCCGGCGACGGGCTGCTCGGGCCGGTCACGTGGCTCATCGCTCCCCCACCGCGCGGGTGCGCGCCAGCACCACGTCCTCGAGGGTGGTCAGCTCGGGGACGGCCTCGAGGACGGCGATCCCCTCGCGCACCAGGGCAGCGACCACGGCGGAGAGCTCGACGCGGCGGCTCCCGGCGGCGCTCTGCGGGGTGAGGACGAGCCGGTCGCCCTCGACGTGCACGGCCAGCCGTCCGCCGAGGCGCGCGGCGGCGCTGGTGGTGCCCAGGAGCCTGGCGGCGGCGCCGGGGGCGTCGACGCGCAGCAGCAGCCGGCCGGTGGGCGCCCTCAGGTCCGCCACGTCCCCCACGACGGCGAGGCTGCCGCGGTCCATGACGCCGACGCGGGTGCACA
>JBBSRD010000268.1:0-4436 GCA_038243415.1 Actinomycetales bacterium
GAACCACTTCGAGGCCCAGTCCGCGCGCGACTCCCTCGTCGAGCTCTCCGGGCAGCTGCGCACCATCGCGGTGTCCCTGACGAAGATCAACAACGACCTGCGGTGGATGGGGTCGGGACCCAACACCGGGCTCGGCGAGCTGCGCATCCCCGACCTCCAGCCGGGCAGCTCGATTATGCCCGGCAAGGTCAACCCGGTGGTCTGCGAGGCGACCCTCATGGTGTGCGCGCAGGTGGTCGGCAACGACGCGGCCGTCGCGTGGGCCGGCGCCTCGGGCGCCTTCGAGCTGAACGTGTCCATCCCGGTGATCGCCCGCAACGTCCTCGAGTCGATCCGGCTCCTCTCGACGTCGAGCACGGTGCTCGCCGACCGGGTGGTCGACGGGCTCGAGGCCGACGTCGAGGCCGCGCGCCACTACGCGGAGGCGTCACCGGCGATCGTCACGCCGCTCAACAAGGTGATCGGCTACGAGGCCGCCGCGACGGTGGCCAAGCACGCCGTCGCCCAGGGGGTGACGGTGCGCCGCGCCGTGATCGACCTGGGGTTCGTCGAGCGCGGGGAGCTCACCGAGGCCGACCTGGACTCAGCCCTGGACGTCATGGCGATGACGCGGCCGCCCCAGGCCTGAGCCGGTCCTGCGGCGTCGGACCGCGAGGCGCCGGACAGGGGATCGGGGGCGCTGCGCCCACCGCGCGGCGCCCCCGAGGACCAGGCGGTCAGCCGCCGGACGGGCGTCGGATCAGTACCAGTCGGTGGCACGGCTGTGGGCCCACGCCCCGCACGGGCTCCCGTAGACGTCGCGGATGTAGGTCAGGCCCCAGCTGATCTGGGTGAGGGGGTTGGTCGCCCAGTCCGCGCCGTCGGCGGCCATCTTCTCCCCCGGCAACGACTGCGGGATGCCGTAGGCGTCGGACGTCGGGTTGTCCGCCGTCGGGGTCCAGTCGCTCTCCTTGGTCCACAGGGAGTCCAGGCACTGGAACTGCTCCCCGCCCCAGCCGCGCTCGGCGGCCAGGGCGCGCCCGGCGGAGCGCGGGTCGGCGAGCGCCGAGTCGACGGCGGCCACGCGCTGGGCCTGCGCCTCGGCCTCGGCCAGGGCGGCCAGCCGCACCGCCTCCGCGTCGGCGACCTGCTGGTCGCGCTCGGCGCTCTCGGCGCCCTGCGCCTGCACGGCGAGGCTCTGCCGGCGCTGTGCTCCGAACTCGTCGATGCCCCCGGCATCGCGGATCTCCGAGCGTGACGGCTGGTCACGCTCGCGCTCGGGAGGCAGCGCCTCGCCCACGTCGGCGGCCGAGCGGGAGAGGTCCACCGTGGCCCCGTCGGCGAGGACGGTGGAGCCCGCGTCGGGGCCTCCCAGCGGCGCGCTCAGACCTGCCGCGCCCAGACCCGTCCCCGCGAGCCCTGCGACGAGGAGGGCCCCGACGATCCGGGGCGCCCTGCGGCGGGGCGCTGGACGTGAGGGGCTGCCGCTCGAGGTGCTGTCGTCCGAGGGCTGCCGAGCGGCGTCGGTGCGGGTCCGGGCGTGCAAGAAGAGCTGGTTCATCCATGGCCTTTCATGCACGCTGGCGACGCACCACGCCGGCGCAGAGGACACCCGGGGCGGCTCGGGGCCTCGGGGGAAGTCGCGAGGCGGTGCGCGAGCCGTCGGCGGGCCGCGATGCGACCGTGGCGAGGGACCGCGGCGGGCACAGGGACCGACCGACGCCGGATGATTGCGAGATCAACCGACCACGAACCAGGGCCGCCTGTCCAGTCTCGAGTCTGTCATCTCACCCGTATTGTCGTGAGTGCCACCCAGCGTGGCGAAAACCGCTACCACGGAAGGGCACCGCCGGCGTCAGGTGCCGAAGCGTCGCTCACGCTCGGCGTACGCGCGCAGCGCGCGCAGGAAGTCCACGCGGCGGAAGTCCGGCCAGAAGGCCTCGCAGAAGTAGAACTCGCTGTGCACCGACTGCCACAGCAGGAACCCGCCGAGGCGCTGCTCCCCGGAGGTGCGGATCACGAGGTCCGGGTCCGGCTGCCCGCGGGTGTAGAGGTGCTCCGCGATGTGCTCGACCTCCAGGGCTCCGGCGAGCTCCTCGAGGGTGGTGCCGCGCTCGGCGTGCTCGGTGAGCAGCGACCTCACCGCGTCGGCGATCTCCCGGCGCCCGCCGTAGCCGACCGCCACGTTGACGTGCAGGCCCGGCTTGCCCGCCGTCCGCTCCTGCACCGAGGCGAGACGCTCACGGGTGCGCTCGGGCAGCAGGTCCAGGGCGCCCACCGCGTGGATCCGCCAGCGCCCCTCTCTGGCGAGGCGCTCCACGAGGTCCTCGATGATCTCGATGAGGGGCACCAGCTCGCGGGAGTCGCGGGAGAGGTTGTCCGTGGAGAGCATCCACAGGGTGACCATCTCGACGCGGGCCTCCTCGCACCAGCCCAGGAGGTCCAGCACCCGGTCCGCACCGGCCGCGTGACCGTGCGCCGCGGGGGCGCCGAACGTCTTGGCCCAGCGACGGTTGCCGTCGAGGATGACGCCCACGTGGTGGGGGGTGACGGCGCCGACGAGCCAGCGGCGCAGGCGTCGCTCGTACAGGGGGAGGACGACCCGGCGCAGCCCTGTCCTCACCCGATGAGCCTAGTGCGCTCTGCTCGGAGGTGGTCGCGGATCTCCCGAGGCCCGACCGGGTGACGTTGGCCACGGGCCCGCGACGCCGCCCGCGCCGGGCCCCGACGGCGCCCGCGGCGTCCCTACGGTGGCGTAGGTTGACGCCGTGCCACGAACGGCGATGAAAGGCTCCCCACCCTTGGACGGTCTCGTCCGAACCGCCAGACCGGCGCTGCGCGGCTGGATCCACCTGGGCACCGCTCCCCTGGCGCTGGCCTCGGGGATCGTCCTGGTGGCGCTCTCCCCCGCCGGTGCCCAGCGCTGGGCCAGCACGGTGTTCGCCATCAGCTCCACGCTGCTGTTCGGCGTCTCCGCGCTCTACCACCGGGGCGACTGGTCCCCGCGGTGGGCGCTGCGCCTGAAGCGGCTGGACCACTCCAACATCTTCCTCATCATCGCCGGGACCTACACGCCGCTCGCCGTGGCCCTGCTGCCCCGCGAGCAGGCCAGCGTGCTCTTGTGGACAGTGTGGCTCGCCGCCGGCGCCGGCGTCGCGTTCCGGGTGCTCTGGATCGGCGCCCCGCGCTGGCTGTACACGCCGATGTACGTGGCGATGGGGCTCGCGGCCGTCGGCTACCTGCCCGCGTTCGGACGCTCCGGCGGCGCCGCCGTGCTGGTCCTCGTCGCCACCGGTGGGCTCCTGTACGTCCTCGGGGCGGTGGTCTACGGCACGAGGCGGCCGGACCCCAGCCCGCTGTGGTTCGGCTTCCACGAGATCTTCCACGTCATGACCGTCCTGGGGTTCGCCACCCACGTGGTCGCCATCTACCTCGCGATGCTCAGGACCACCGGGGTGCTCACCCCGCTCTAGGCCTCACGACGCCGTGCCGGGGTGCCGAGCCCCGACGGCGCGGGCCAGCTGCTCGCGCGAGCTCGTCGGCGGCGAGCAGGCCATCGCTCGGCACACCACGGCGGCGGCCGGCGGGGCCGGCTCGCCCTGGTCGGCCTGGTCGACCTGGTCGCTCCTCGGGAGCGAGCCCACGACCAGCCCCGGGGACGTCCCCGCGAGCGCCACGGCGCGCAGCACCTCGCGCTCCTCCCCCACCGCGCCGCGCAGCGTCACCGACACCGGCCCCTCGACCAGGGCCTGCGCGACGGCGAGCCCCCACCCCGCGAAACGGGGAGCGGCGCCGGCGAGCGCCACGACCGGTGCCAGCGCCCGCTCTGCCGCCTCGCGGTGCACGGTCGACCCGGTCAGGGCGGCAAAGGTGGCCAGCGCCCCGGCAGCGAGGGTCGTGCCTGAGGGCGACGCTCCGTCGGCCGGGTCCGAGGGACGCCCCATGAGGGCGAGCCGCGGGTCGCCCGCGTCGCCGGCGGTGTCGTGCAGCACCCCGCCGTCCGCGAAGCGGGTCAGCACCTGGCCGAGCACCTGCTCCGCCGTCTCCAGCCACCGCGGCTCGTCCGTCACCGCGTGCAGCGCCAGGAAACCCTCGGCGAGGCCCCCGAGGTCCTCGAGGACGGCGGGCGCCGACCCGGCCCGGCCGTCGCGGGAGGTGCGCCGCCAGCTGCCGTCGGCGGCGCGGTGGACGCGGCACAGCAGGTCCGCGGCCGCGCTCGCCGCGTCCACGAGGTCCGGGCGCTCCAGCAGGGCCCCGCACTCGGCCAGGGCGGCCACCGCGAGCCCGTTCCAGGCCGCGACGACCTTGTCGTCGCGCGCCGGCTGGACGCGCTCGGCCCGCGCGCCGCGCAGGCGCTCGCGGACGGCCGACCAGCGCTGCGCCTCGCCCCCGGGAGCGTCGTCGGCCCACACGTCGCGGGTGAGCACCGCCGTCGAGGCCCCCTCCTCGAAGGTCCC
>JBBSRD010000269.1:0-4421 GCA_038243415.1 Actinomycetales bacterium
AACGCGGGGGTCAGCTCGCACACGCACGCCTCGCCGCCCTCGTGGGAGGCCACCATCGAGACCAGGCGCAGGCGGACCGGGTCCCCCAGCGCCTTGAACATCGCCGCCAGGTCACCGGCCCAGTCCTCGCTCAGCGCCGACCGCGTGAGCGGCGGGCAGCACGGAGTGGGGTCGTCGGGGCGCTCGAGCTGGTTTGACACTCGTCTATGTTGATGCCTGTCGAAGCAAGCGTCAACTTGACGGCTTGAACCCTCTTCGCTCCGACGGGTCAAGGGTCGCCCACAGCTCCGCGAGGCCGCTGGAGACCGGTCTCAGCGTGCTTCGATCGGTGCCGATGATGGTCTGGAGCTCGTCGTCGTCGATCTGGTTCAGCAGCTCGGCCATCCCGGCCCGCAGCAGATAGAGCTCGCGCCCGGACACCTGGAGAGTGATCGGGTCCCCCGCCGCTCGCGGCTCGAGAATCACGTCAGTCCGTTACCACGAGAGGGCCGCCCAGCCCGTCAACGAGCTGCCTCAGCGGGTCCCCTCCTTCGGGTTGCGCCATCCCTCGTGACACCCACGGCATGCCCGCTGCCTCCCACTCTTCTCGCCACCGCGCGTACGTGTAGCCCTGGTTCTCATCGCCGACCCCGAGCGGGAAGCCGCACGAGGGGCAGATGTCAGAGGACGCGGCCTCCTCATCACGAGGAATCTCGATGAGCCGTGGACAGCCACAGACACGACAGGTGGAATGCTTCACCTGAAACCCCACGGCAGTGCGCGCTTCACCAGGCGGTGAAGCCGCCGTCCACGACGAGGTTGCTGCCCGTCACGTAGGAGCTGGCGTCGCTCGCGAGGAACACCGCGGCCGGGCCGATCTCCTTCGGCTCGGCGAGGCGCCCCAGAGGGGTGTCCGCACGCCACTGGGCGGTCCACTCCGGGTCGCTCTCCTCCACCGCGCGCAGCAGCGGCGTGGCCACGTAGCCGGGCGAGATGCTGTTCACCCTCACTCCACGCGGGGCCCACTCGGCGGCGAGGGACTTCGTCAGCATGACCACCCCCGCCTTCGAGACGTTGTAGGCGGCCTGCGGCTGGGGGCGGTTGACGATGAGGCCCGACATCGACGCAATGTTGACGATCGACCCGCTCCCCTGGGCGAGCATCACGCGGCCCGCGGCGCGGCTGCACCAGTAGACGGCATCGAGGTTGAGCCCCATGACCTGGCGCCACCCGTCGTCGGTCTCCTCCTCCGCCGGCATGTTGCGGGCCATCCCGGCGTTGTTGACCACCACGTCGAGCCGGCCCCGGTCCGCGGCGACCCGTGCGAAGGCGGCGTCCACCGCGGAGGAGTCCGTGACGTCGAGCCGGACGTGCTCGCCGCCGAGCTCCTCGGCGACGGCAGCGCCCGTGCTGGCGTTGCGCTCGGCCACCACCACGTCGGCGCCGGCGGCGCGCATCGCCCGCGCGATCTCCAGCCCGATGCCCTGACCGGCCCCGGTCACGAGGGCGGTCCTGCCGGTCAGGTCGAAGGGGGTGCTGGTCGTCGCCATCGCCAGACCCTAGCCACGGCTGCTCGCCGCTCCGATCCTCCGCACGTCGGTCACCAGCTGGGTGGCGCTGCGCAGGACCTCGCTCGAGGCGAGGTGCCCGGCGTCGAGCGTGACCGCCGTGCTGACGCGGACGGACGCGCGCTCACCGGCGAGGAGCGTCACGAGCATCTCGTCGGTGCGCGCGCCCGGGTCGAGGCGGTCCGCGAGCACGGCGACGTCGCGCACCAGCGAGGTCGCGGCGAGGTCCACGCGGTAGCCGCCCGGCTCGGGGTGGACGCTGACGCTCAGCGCGTCGACCTGGCGGGCGAGGGCGGAGTCACGGTCCTCGGCGAAGAACCACAGCGCCCGGGAACCCCGACGGCCGGCGTCGCCCGAGGCCGTCGCGACCACCAGCTCGCGGTCGGGGGCCCCCGGTGCGGCGACGTCGTCCGGGAGGACCACCTCGAGGGTGGCGCGCGCCGCGACGCAGACGTCGAGCACCTCCGCGGCGACGACGGTCCCGTCGAAGCTCGTGCGCCTCACCTCGACCGGCCCGGTCAGCGCCTCGTCGGAGTCGTTCACGACCACCAGCGTCAGCCCGCCCGGTCGCGGCTGGATCGTCAGCAGCCGGTCGGCGTGGGCGGCGCGCAGCGCGTACCAGGCGGGCTTGGGCCGGCCGTCGCCGTCGACCACCGCCCACGACGTCACGGGCCAGCAGTCGTTGAGCTGCCAGTAGATCGACCCCGAGCAGTGCGGGGACAGCGAGCGGAGGTGCTCCACCCCGAGGCGCACCGCCCTGGCCTGGTTGAGCGACGTCGCCCAGTGCCAGTCGTCGATGCCGTCGGGGATCCGGAAGTGCGGCGCGAGCCCGTCGACGAGCTTCTCATCACCGTTGATGGCCTTCTGGTGGGCCAGCATCCCGGGGCTCTCCGGCGTCAGCGGGTCGTCGCTGAGCGCTCGGCGCAGCGTGGCCATCGTCGGGGGGCCCTGCCAGCCCCACTCCGCGGCGAAGCGCGGGGCGTGGTCGCGGTAGGTGGCGTAGTCCTTCTCGTTCCACTGCTCCCACAGGTGCGCGGTGCCGTGGTCGTCGTCGTTGGGGAAGAGCCCGCCGTCAGCGACCGGCTCCATCGAGGAGAACGGGCTCCCCGGCGTGTACGGCACCTGCGGAGAGAGCTCCGCGACGATCCGCGGCAGGAGATCGTAGTAGTAGCCCGCTCCCCACGTGCGCCCGTCGAGGCGTGCCTCCCACCCCCACTCCTCGTGGCCCCAGAGGTTCTCGTTGCACCCCGACCACATGACCAGCGACGGGTGGTGGGCCAGGCGCGCGACGTTCTCCCGCGCCTCCGCCTCCACCTCGGAGCGCAGCGGCTCCTCCTCGGCGTAGGCGGCGCACGCGAAGAGGAAGTCCTGCCAGGTGAGCAGCCCCGCGTCGTCGCAGAGGTCGTAGAAGTCGTCGCTCTCGAAGATGCCGCCGCCCCACACCCGCAGCAGGTTGACGCCGGCCCCCCTCGCCTGCTCGATCCGCGCGGCGTAGCGCTCCCGGTCGACGCGGTGGGGGAAGCAGTCGTCGGGGATCCAGTTGACGCCCTTGACGAAGACCGGGCGGCCGTTGACGAGGAGGGTCATCGACGAGCCGAGCACGCCGTGCGGGCCCGACGGCGCGGTGTCCGCCGAGGTGTCCCACTCCACCGTGCGGAAACCGACGTGGCCGCTCCAGACGTCGAGGGGGTGCGCGCCCGCCGCCTCGCGCTCGACGTCCAGGACCACCCGCACGTGGTGACGTGCCGGGTCGCCGTGACCGACCGGCCACCACAGCGCGACGTCTTGGACCTCCAGCTCGACCAGCGCGGTGGCGCCGTCCGACGGCACGAGCGTCCGCGCGACGAGCGGGTCGCCGCCCGGACAGTGGAGGGTGACCTCCACCGCGAGCGGGCGGTCCGCGCCGGGCGCGCCGGACCGCTCGACCTCCACGTGCACGGCGAGGTGCCCGCTCGGGTGGTCGCCGGTGACGCCGGCGACGGTGGCAACAGGGCGCACCGACGCGAGCCGGGCGACGCTCCACGCCTCGAGCGACACCGGGCGCCACGCACCGGAGGTCGGGAGGTCCGGGCCCCAGTCCCACCCGTAGCTGCACGCCATCTTGCGCACCGCGTTGTACGGGTGGGTGTTGACCTGCGGTCGCCAGCCCATCTCGACCGACGCGGTGTCGGCCGCCACCACCGGCGACGCGAAAGTGATCGCCAGGGTGCTCCCGCCCCGCAGGACGGGGCGCACGTCGAGCCGGTGGGAGCGGTGCATGTTCGCCGTGCTCGCCAGCACCGCCCCGTCGACCTCGACGACGGCGACGGTGTCCAGCCCGTCGAGCACGAGGTCGAGGCGCTCGTGGCCGCCGCCGGCGGCGTGGTCGACGTCGGCCTCGTACCTCCAGTCGCAGCGCCCCACCCACGCCAGGCGCGCCTCGGCGTCGTCGAGGTAGGGGTCGTCGATCAGCCCTGCCGCCAGGAGGTCGGTGTGCACGGTCCCCGGCACGGACGCCGGGACGCCGCCCGGGGCGCTGAGCGCACGGACCACCTCGGGAGGAGTCCCGGGTGCGGGCGACGAGGCCAGACGGAGGCGCCAGCCGCTGATCGGGGCGCCGTGGGCCTGCGTGTCCATGGTGCTCTCCTCGGCGGTGGCGGGGCGTCCGCGGTGATCGAGCGTCGCGGACGAGCGCGAACCGCGGCAGCGGTGCGGCGGTCGGTCGGTCGCATGTCACTGGAGCGGTCGAGCGGGATGAGGGCTCGGCACCGGGCGACGAATGCCTCGAACCCCGGTCATGACTGACCGGGGTTCGATGTTCGGTGGAGCTGAGGGGACTCGAACCCCTGACCCCCTCCATGCCATGGAGGTGCGCTACCAGCTGCGCCACAGCCC
>JBBSRD010000270.1:0-4417 GCA_038243415.1 Actinomycetales bacterium
GAGATCCAAGCGGTCACCGGCGAGAGCCCCTCGCAGCTCTACGCCCACCTCGTCGCCCAGCACGGCGATCCCGCGTACGCCCGCGTGGACGCTCCCGCCTCCCGCGAGCAGAAGGCCCGTCTCGCCGCCCTGAGCCCCGCCGACGTCACCGCCGACACCCTCGCCGGCGAGCCCATCACCGACGTCCTCACGAAGGCCTCGGGGACCGGTGAGGCGATCGGCGGCCTGAAGGTCGTCACTGAGAACGCCTGGTTCGCCGCCCGCCCGTCGGGCACGGAGGACGTCTACAAGATCTACGCGGAGTCGTTCAAGGGCGCGGAGCACCTGGGCCAGGTGCAGGAGGCCGCCCGCGAGGTCGTGGACGCCGCGCTGAAGGGCTGAGGCCGACCGCGGGCTGCCCCGGCACGGTGCAGGGGCAGCCCGCTCGGGCATCAGCGCTCGTCGCTCTTCGCTAGGCGGTCGGGACGAGATCCTTGCCCAGGGCATCGATGAGGTCGTCGCTGAGAGCATCGAAGCTCGCGAGCGCGGTGAGGTCGCCGGGCAGTGCCTGGGCGAGCAGGGTCCGAAGAGCGCCGCCCTCCCCGCGCCGGCGCTGCTGGTCGAAGAACAGCAGACCGGCGCAGGTCACGGCCAGCGCCTCAACGCCGCTGCGGTGGGACTCAAATCCCCGCACGAGGTCTTCGGTCTGGATCGCCACGAGCAGGCGGTAGCAGTCGAGGACGTCCTTCTCCTTGAGCCGGGTCACCTTGCCCTTGCCTGCCTGGACCGCTTCGTAGCGCTCGTGAAGCTTGGTCAGCTTGGCGGTGAGGAGCGCCGCGGGGCCGGCGACGCGCACTTGGATGGAGCGATTATCTTTTTCGGCCAAAGCCTCGATCGGTGCCGCGGCGTTGTCGATCAGAGCAGGCTCGAGGCCCGGAGTGATGCGCGCAGCCTCTTTGCCATGAGGCGAGAGGTTTGCGCCGCGCTTTCCCCTGGGCCGGTTGGACTGGTGAGGGACCGTCATGAGGTCGACCCGGATACCGGTCGGGTTTTCCCACTGACCGGGCAGGTCGGTGACCGGGAAGAACCGTGCGGCTCTGAGGGTCGCCGTCAGCTCAGGGCATCGGTCAGGATGTCCACGCCCAGGGCGAGGTCGTTGTCGGTCGTCATCTGGATGCCGGTGCCGGGGACGGCTCCGGTGTGCAGGTAGATCGCCTGGGCACCGACGAGCACGAGCGAGGGTCGCTGCGCAGCGAGCGCTTCGAGAGCGTCGAGGAGCACGCCACGGGCGGCGATGTACTCGGGGGCCACGTCAGTCGTGAAAAATAACCATAGGTTGCCGTTCCTGCAGTGACGGTCGTTTCAAAAAGCTGCTCGGCCAGCTCCGGGAACCGCCCGCCCATGGTGAGCAGATCGGCCAGCACCTGCGGTATGGGAACCGGGAGCGGATAGGTGCGGAGCAAGCTGCTGTCCCTGGGGCGGACGATGACCACGTTGGCCGTGGTCGGAGTGGCCTCGCGCAAGCGCAGCGCGTCGATGAGGCGGCTCGGATCCTCGCTGTACAGGCTCAGCAACGTTTCCGGGATGACGGAGTAGATGTTCTTCGACAGGTTGAGCGAACCACCCATGTACCCGGTGAGTGCTATGCCGTCGGTGTCCACGTCGCGGCTCCGCAGTTTGAGCAGGTCGACATAGGCCTGACCCGGGCCGCGCGGAGCAAGGAGCCAGTGGACCTCCGGGTTGGTGGTGTAGATGCCGTAGTCGTGGGTCCAACGCTCGATGAGAAGACGATGGTCGACCGTGACGACCGCTCCATCGGGAGCGCGTCCGACGACCCCGTAGGAGGTCAGGGTCGAGAGCACCTTGGCTGCTGTACCGGGACTGACGGCCGCTTTCGTGGCGAGATCGCGGACCCCGACGGGCAGGGGTACGCCCCACAGAGTCCGCATGATTTGGCCGGCACCGGGGCCGTCGAGCCTGACCATCGTGGTGCCGCGCTTGACGGGTGGTGCGGGTGGCCGCACCGATCCCTGGCTGCGGACGAACAGGTCGACGGTGTCGTCACGAAGGTAGGCCCAGCCGGTCAGGTCGAGGTAGCTGACGCCGGCGGCTTCGCACGTCTTACGAAGAGCGGGGTTGGCATAGTCGGTGATGATGAGGATCGGGCGCCCATCGGCGAGGGCGAGGAACTGTTCGACGAGGGGCCGGACGCCGAGGCGGTCGGTCGAGAGCTTGGCTTCGACGACGAAGCTGATCGGGGCGCTCCGCGGTGGCTGCACCCGCAGAACACCATCGATGCGGCGGTCGCCAAGAGGCTGTTGGGTCGTGTCCATCGCGGCGCTCCAGGTGGGCGGCAAGATGTCGCGGAGGCGCTCCAGCGCCCCTCGGAGCAACTGTGTTTCCTGAATCGCTACGCTTCCCTGCACGGGGAAACACCAGCATCGGGGAAACGCTGAGCTGTGGGCCCCGGTCTCACACCAGGTAGTCGTCGTCCCGCGCGTCGGTGATGAGCATGTGGCCCGGCGCGTGGGTGATGGCCAGGGACGGCCGGGACGCCATGACGGCGGCCTGCGGCGTCACCCCGCACGCCCAGAACACCGGCACGTCGCCGTCGGCGAGCGCCACGGCGTCCCCGAAGTCCGGTCGGCCCAGGTCGGCGATCCCCAGGGCCGAGGGGTCGCCGACGTGCACCGGGGCCCCGTGCACCGCCGGGTAGCGGGCGGTGGTCCTCACGGCGTCGGCGACCTTCGCAGCGGGCACCGGCCGCATCGAGACCACCAGCGGCCCGGAGAACGCACCGGCGGGGCGGCACGGGGTCGTCGTCACGTACATGGGCACGTTGACGCCCTGCTCCACGTGGCGCACCGGGACCCCGGCGCGGGCCAGCGCGTGCTCGAACGTGAAGCTGCACCCGATGACGAAGGTGACGAGGTCGCTGCGCCAGCGGGAGAGCACGTCGGTGGGCTCCTCGACGAGTTCGCCGCCGACCCACACTCGGTAGAGCGGCAGGTCGGTGCGCACGTCGCCGTCGAGCAGCGGACCCCCGACCTCGCCGGCGTCCAGCACGTCGAGGACCGGGCACGGCTTCGGGTTGCGCTGGGAGAAGAGCAGGAAGTCCCAGGCGTCCTCGCGCGGCAGGGAGACGAGGTTCGCCTGCGCGTGACCGGCCGACCACCCGGCGGTGGGGGTGACCAGGCCGCCGCGGAAGAAGGCCCTGGCCTGCGTCGGACTGGTGCCAGACGGGCTGGTGCCAGACGGGCTGGTGCCAGACGGGTCGGTGACCCCGGCCTGCGAGGTGGCGGTCATGGCTGCTCCTCGATGCGAGCCAGGGGGGCGCCGGCGGTGATCGTGTCGCCGATGACGGCGCCGCCGCGGACCAGGCGCCCGGCGCGGTGGGCGGGGACGGTCGTCTCCATCTTCATCGCCTCCAGCGAGGCGATCGGCTGCCCCTGCGCGACGTCCTCGCCGTCCTCGAGGAGCCAGGCCAGGAGGGAGCCCGGTGACGGACACCTGAGCACCGCGGGGTCGGCCTCGTCCTCCGGGGGCTGCTCGGCAGCAGGACGCTCGCCCGTCGCCGCGCCGGCCCCCAGCGCCAGGTCGAACGGCAACCCGAGCACCACGCGTCGCCCGTCCACCTCGATCGCCACCCGGCGCAGCGGCACCTGCTCGGCAGCCAGCTCGTCGGCGGGCCCGGGCAGGGGCTGGGGCGGCAGCCGGTCGGCGAGGTGCTCCTCGACCCAGCCCGTGTGCACGCCCAGGACGCCGTCGGGGGACGTGAACGCCTCGTCCTCGAGGACGGCACGGTGCGCGGGCGCCGTGGTCGCGACCCCCTCGACCTCCAGCTCGTCGAGGGCGCGCAGCGCGCGGGCGATCGCGTGGTCGCGGTCCTCGCCGAGCACCACCACCTTGGCGAGCAGCGAGTCGAACGCGGGACCCACCACAGCGCCCTCCTCGACCCCGGAGTCGACGCGCACGCCCGGCCCTGACGGCGCCCGCCAGGTGGTCAGCGTGCCCGTGGCGGGCAGGAACCCGCGCCCGGGGTCCTCGGCGTTGATCCGCAGCTCGATGGAGTGGCCCCGCGCGGGCGGGTCCTCTTCCGCCGGCACCTCCCCGCCCGCGGCGATGACCAGCTGGGCGCGGACGAGGTCGATCCCGGCGGTCTCCTCGGACACGGTGTGCTCGACCTGCAGCCGGGTGTTGACCTCCAGGAAGGACAGGGTCCCGTCGGCGCCGAGCAGGAACTCCACCGTCCCCGCGCCGGTGTACCCGGCGCGGGCGCAGACCGCACGGGCCCCCTCGCGCAGCGCCTCGTCCTGAGCGGCAGTGAGGAAGGGGGCCGGGGCCTCCTCGATGAGCTTTTGGTTCCTGCGCTGCACCGAGCAGTCCCGGGTGCCGATCACCACCACGCGCGACGCGTCGGCCAGCACCTGGACCTCGA
>JBBSRD010000271.1:0-4408 GCA_038243415.1 Actinomycetales bacterium
CACCGGGAGGCGGCTGATGACCTCGGCGGGCAGGTTCTTCGGGTCGGTCTGCCACTGCTTGGCGGTGTAGTCGCGGATGAACGCCTCGTAGAGGGGACGCCCGATCAGCGAGATCGCCTTCTCCTCGAGGTTCGAGGCGGTGCCGGTCTCGACCTCGGTGGCGAGCTCGGCCACCTTGTCGCGGGCCTCGTCGGGGGACAGCGCCGCCCGGAAGAACTGGTTGATGGTGCCGAGGTTGATCGGCAGCGGGTACACCTCACCGCGGTAGGTCGAGTAGACCTTGTGCTGGTAGCCCGTGAAGGACGTGAAGCGGTTCGCGTAGTCCCACACCCGCTCGTTGGAGGTGTGGAACAGGTGGGACCCGTACTCGTGGACCTCGATGCCCGTCTCCGGCTCGGGGGCGCTGTAGGCGTTGCCGCCGATGTGGTCGCGGCGGTCGATCACGGCCACCTTGAGCCCCATCTCTTCAGCGCAGCGTTGCGCGACGGTGAGCCCGAAGAACCCGGAACCGACGATGACGAGGTCAGCATCCACGGTCATGCACCCTAACGGCGCAGTTCCCGGCGCGGGCGCAACCCCGCCGACAGCCTGCTCACGAGCCGGGCGAGCGGACCTCAACCGCCGGGGTTGCGGGCGGTGAAGACCGCCCGGTAGGCCAGGCGCCGCAGGCTCACGGGCACCGCCCGGTACCCCGCCCGCACCACGACGTTGCGCCCGAACTGCGCCGGGGTGACGAAGCCCTCGGCGAGGAGGTGACGCTGCAGGGTCAGCTCGCTGCGCAGCAGGCGCCAGCCTCCCCGCCGCTGGTAGCTGCCGGAGGAGACCCGGTAGCGCAGGAGCACGTCCGGGACGTTGGCGCAGACGGCCCCGGCGGCGATCATGCGGGTGAAGAGCCAGTAGTCCTCGAGCAGCGCCAGGGTGCGGTAGCCCCCGGCCGCGGCGACGGCGGAGCGGCGGTAGACCACCGTGGGGTGGTTGAACGGGGAGTGAAAACGGGCGCGCGAGGCGATCCACGCGCCGTCGGGGGGCTGGCGCCTCACCGCGCCGGGCACCGGCGCCCCGCCCGGGGCTCCCGGCGCCTCCTCGTCGTCGAACTCCTCCAGCGCGGCGCCGACGAGGTCCGCCCCCGCCTCCAGCAGGGGCACCTGCACCGCGAAGCGCTGCGGGAGGGCGACGTCGTCGGCGTCCATGCGGGCTACGAGGTCGTGGTTGCAGGCCTCCAGGCCGGCCTCCAGCGCCATCGCGAGCCCGACGTTGCGGGGCAGCGGCACCTGGACCACGGGCACCTGCGAGGTGGCGACCAGGCGCTCGACCTCCTCGGCGAGCCCGCGGGGGAGCGGGCCGTCGCGCACCAGCACCACCTCGGCGGGGGGCCGGGTCTGCGCCGACGTCGCCGAGGTGAAGGCCGCGGCGAGGAACGCGGGCCGGTCGCCGCCGTAGACGGGGAGCAGGAGGGAGAAGGGCTCCCCCGTGGTCGAGGGCGCCGTGGACGCCAGCCGCGAGGCCGCCGCCGCAGAGTCCCCGCCGCCAGCGCCGCGGCCACCTCTGGCGGCAGCCTCGACGAGCGCCACGTCGTCGCTCACCGGCCCCAGGCGTGCCAGCACCGTCGGCGTGCTCGCCGGAGCCCTCACGCCCTCGAGGACGCCCGCGAGCGCCGCGCGGGCCAGGAGCCGGCGGTCGCTGGACCCGGCGACCGTCCGGGTCCAGCGGCGCAGGGTGGAGGCGCCGTAGAGCGCCTTCTCCAACGGGGACAGCGAGGTGGAGCGGGTGAGCATCCACAGCTTGTTGCGCACCTCGAAGCGGAACCGCGCCCCCGGGTCGGCGTCGGTGGAGCCGAAGGTCTTCGTGCGGTGCTCCACGACGGAGGCGCCCACGTGCAGGCCGGACCTGCCGCGCAGCACGCGGGTGGTGAGCTCGAAGTCGTCGTTCCACAGGAAGTACGCGGCCAGCGGCAGGCCCACCTCGGCGAGGACGCCGGCGTCGAGCAGCACCGAGACGAACGAGGCCGAGCGCACCGGCACCGCACCGGCGGCGGCGGCTCGCTGGCTCTCTGCGCGGCCCACCAGCGGCTTGCGCCGGGGGGTGTTCATGGGGTGCTCGCGCCCGTCGGTCCAGACCACGCGGCTGGCGAGCAGCGCCGGGCGCTCATCGCCGGGGCCCGCGGCCCTCCACCGCTCGCGGGCGCTCAGCAGCTCGGTGAGGGCCGTGGGGCTCGGGACGGTGTCGTCGTCGAGGAGCCACAGCAGCGAGGGCCCGTCCGGGGCGCAGGCGTGGGTGAGCGCCCGGGCCGCCCCGACCGCGAAGCCACCGGCGCCGCCGGTGTTGCGCGGCAGCGTGACGAGGTCCACCGGCAGGCCCCTGGCCGCGGCGACGGCGAGCGCGACGGCCCCGGAGCCGTCGCTCGAGGCGTTGTCGACGACCACCACGGCGTCGAGGGCTCTGGTCTGGGACGCCAGCGCGTCGAGGGAGGCGGTGAGGAGATCGCGCCGGTCGAAGGCGACCACCACGGCAGCGATGCGGAGATCGTCGGGCACGCCCGCCACCGTAGGGCCCCCGCCTGCGGTGCGGCCTCAGGCCACGGGCAGGGCCTCGTCGTGCGACGGGTCGGGCAGCGAGGTCGGGCGGCGGTCCAGGCGGCGGTTCAGACGGCGGCGAGCACCGCGTCGCTCACGGCGCCGGACAGGCCCACCGCGGTCATCGAGCGCGCCGTCGTCGCGGCGATCACGCCAGCGGTCTCGCCGGGCAGGGCGTTCGCGGAGGTGAGGAACAGGGGGCGCAGCGCGGCGCCGGCCACCGCTCCGGCGGCGAGGGCGTCGGGGAAGCGCTCCCCGTTGGCGAGGTAGGCCGCGCCAGCGTCGGCGAACGGCAGGCCGAAACCGCCCAGCACCCCGGCGGGCTCGGGGCCGGTCAGCTGGGGGCAGGAGGCCAGCGCGAGGAGGATCGCGGCGGTGTCGAAGCGGGAGCCGCCGGGCACCGTGAGGGTGACGACGCCCGCGGCCTCGAGAGCGTCGAGCACCCGCGCGGAGATCGCGGCCCTCCCGCCGAGCGCCACCACCTGGGTGATGCCCAGCTCGGCCAGAGCGGCGCGCGTGGGGCCCGGGAGCTCGTCGCGCCCCGTGAGCAGCAGAGGCACCCTCCCCGCGTAGGCCAGCGGCCCCGCGGACAGCCCGTCGGCGGGGTTGGTCCCGCTGGCCAGCAGCGCGGTCGGGCGTGAGCCCTCGCCCGCGACGAGGGAGTAGGAGCCGATGGCGCTCGCCCCGAGGCGGGCGGCGCGGGCGGCGGTGTCGTAGCGGTCCGAGCCGTTGACGCGCGAGACGCGCGCGCCGCCGGCCCCGACGGCGGCCATGACCGCGTCGGAGACCACGCCGGGACCGCCCATGATGCGGACGTCGCCGGGCGCGAGGCGGGCCAGGGCGTCGGCGGTCGGGGCGGGGAGCTCGCCCTGGGCGGTGAGGAGCACCGGGGCGCCCAGGATGCCGGCGAGGAAGGCGGCGGAGAGGGCGTCGATCCCCTGCTTGGCGTCCTCGCCCGAGGCGACGACGACGCTGGCGGGGTTCTTGCCCGTCACCGCGACGAACTCGTCGGCGAGCAGGGCGGCGGTGTCGTAGCGGCTGGCGCCCCCGATGCGGGGGGCAGAGGTCGCGAGCATGAGGTCCCCATCGGCGCCCGGACCGGCGAGGGCGACCGGTCACGACCCCGTCTCACCCGCACGGAGCAGCGGCCGCCCGTCACGGGCGACCTCCTCCGTGACGCCCCGCGCCCCAGCACACCTCGACACACCTCGACACACCATGGTGCGATCCGGGACGGAGCGGCCAGCGCGTGGCAATCTGCATCACCGTGACGAGATGTCACTCTCCGTCCATAGCGAGCGTGGCCCCTCCGGGCGCCGCGGATCGCGCCTCACCCGCCTGGCCCATCGAGCCGGGGCGCCCGACCGCCGAAGCAGGTACTCGTGAGCCCGACACCCGCACTGACCGCCCTGCGCGACCGCGCCCAGCGGCACACCGCCTCCGTCGGGGCGGTGCCGTCCGACCTCTCCGAGGCGGACGTGCGCCACCTCGTGCGCCGCACCACCTTCGGCGCGAGCCCCGAGCTGCTCGCCGACCTCGCCGCCGCCGGGCCGGCCGCGTGGCTGGACTCCCAGCTGGACCCCGGCTCCATCGACGACCGCGCGATGGACGGGTACCTCCGCAAGCTCCCGCAGATCTTCGCCCCGGTCTCGCAGACCCGGGCCGGGCGCGTGGGGAACTGGGACACCATGCAGGCCCTCGGGTTCGCCACCGTCGGGCGCTACGCCTTCAGCCGCCGCCAGCTCTTCGAGGTGGTGTGCGACCTCTGGAGCAACCACCTCAACGTCACCAACCCGTCGTCGGACGTGTGGGACACCCGCCACGACTACGACGCC
>JBBSRD010000272.1:0-4365 GCA_038243415.1 Actinomycetales bacterium
GCAAGGGCGACCACGTGACCTGGTCCTCGCACGGCAACGACGTGCCGGGCGAGGTCGAGGAGAAGATCACCGAGGACACCGAGGAGGCCGGTCGCACCGTGCGGGCCAGCGAGGACGACCCCCAGTACCTCGTGAAGAGCGACAAGACCGGCAAGGAGGCCGTCCACAAGCCGGGCGCCCTGCATCAGGAGTAGCTCAGGAGCCGGAACAGCTCAGAGGCTGGGGCAGCTCAGAGCGGGCGGACGCTCCCCGACAGGTGGACCCGCTTCATCGACCCGGAGCGCACCGCCACGTCCACGCCGCCGGCGTCGTCCGCCGGCTCACGGAGCACGAGCGCGAGGGTCGCCGGCAGGAGGACGGGCGCGCCGAACGCGACGTCGACGCTGACCGGCGCGAGCGCGCGCGGCCCGAGGGCCGCGAGGGTGCGCGCCATGGTGAACATGCCGTGAGCGATGGGGCGCTTGAATCCCAGCGGCCTGGCGGTCAGCGCGGAGAGGTGGATGGGGTTGCCGTCCCCGGAGACCCGCGCGTACCGGCGCCCGGTGTCGCTGCCCAGCGGCCACGTCCCGACCGCGGGCCCGTCCGGCGCGGGAAGCTCGCCGCTGTTGGGAGCCTCCGGCAGACCGGTGGGGTCCGCTCCGCGGCGCAGGTAGCGCGAGAGCCCCGACCACACAAGCTCTCCGCCGGCGCTCACCTCGGCGTGGAGGTCGACCGTGACGCCCTTCGGGTGGGCGGCGAGGTCGCTCGCCCGCACCCGCACCCGCAGCGGCTCGCCGACGGCGACGGGCCGCAGGGCGGTGATGCGCTGGCGCACGTGCACCAGGCCGAGGAGGGGGAAGGGCAGCGGCTGGGTCACCATGAGGTGCATCTGCGCCGCGAACGCCAGCACGTGCGGGTACGTCACCGGCAGGGCGTCGGTCACCCCGAACCCGCAGGTCCGCGCGTAGGCGGCGACCTTGCGGGCGTCGGTGGCGGACTCCAGGACCACGGCCCGCTCGCTCAGCGCAGGCCATCCGCGGCGCCGCGGCACCAGGGCGCGCGCGTACAGCGGCCCCAGCGCCGGAGGTGTCGTCAGCACGACGTCGTCGACCGTCGAGGCATCTCTCGAGGCATCCATCGAGGCGTCCTCCGCGGCGCTCATGCGCCGATCATGTTCTGGCCGCACACGCGCACCACCTGGCCGGTGACGGCGGACGACGCCGGGTCCGCCAGCCACGCGATCGTCTCCGCGACGTCGACGGGCAGCCCGCCCTGGCGCAGCGAGGACAGCCGCCGGGCGACCTCACGGGTCAGCGTGGGCATCGCCGCGGTCATCTCGGTCTCGATGAAGCCGGGCGCCACCGCGTTGACGGTGATGCCGCGGTGCGCGACGGCGGGCGCCAGGGCCCGCACCATCCCCGCGACGCCCGCCTTGGACGTGGCGTAGTTGGACTGCCCGCGGTTGCCCGCCAGGCCCGACGTGGAGGAGACGGCGACGATGCGGGCGTCCTTCGTCAGCGCGCCGTCGGTGTCCAGCAGGGCACGGGTCAGGCGCAGCTGCGCGGTGAGGTTGACGGCCAGGACCGAGCGCCAGCGGGCCTCGTCCATGTTGACGAGCAGCTTGTCGCGGGTGATGCCGGCGTTGTGGACGACGATCTGCGCGCCGCCGTGGCGCTCCACGACGTGGCGGGCGAGCCGCTCCCCGGCGTCGTCGGCGGTGATGTCCAGGGCCAGCGCGCTGCCCCCGACGGCGTTGACCAACCGGGCGAGGGCGTCGCCGGCGGCGGGCACGTCCACGCCCACCACGTGGGCCCCGCGCGCGGCGAGCAGGGCGGCGATGGCCGCACCGATGCCGCGCGCCGCACCGGTGACGACCGCGACCTGACCGGCCAGCGGCTGGTCTGCGACCGACGGCGTGCGGGCGCCGGCCCGGACGGCGTCGCCGGCCCGGCCGAGGTCGACGCTGACGTCCACCACCTGGCCGCTCACGTAGGCCGAGGCGGCGGAGACGAAGAAGAGCACCGTCGAGGCTGCGGCGTCGACCACGGCGTCACGATCGACACCGCCGGCTTCGCCGACACCGCCGGCGTCGATCCGCACGAGGTTCGCGGTCCCCCCGTCGCGCAGCTCTTTGGCCAGGGTGCGCACCAGCCCCTCGAGCCCGGCCCGGACGGCGGCGCGCTCGACGGCGTCGAGCACCAGGCCCCCTCCCGCCGTCGAGCTGCTGCTCAGCAGCAGGACGCGGCCGCTGGGGCCGAGCGTCCTCACGGCGGGAGCGAGGACGGCGCGGACCGCGTCGAGGTCGTCGACGCGGGTGACGGCGGTGGCGTCGAGGACGATCGCGCCGCTCTTGCTTCTCTTATCAATTGACGCCGTGGCGCCGTCGGCAGCCTCGACCACCGTGGCGCCGGCCTGGCGCAGCAGCCGGGCCAGGGCGGGCGCCAGCGACGCGTCGTCGCCCGCCGGCACGGAGGCCACGAGCGCCGGGCCCAGGAGCAGCGCGTCGTCGTCGCCGCGGCGCCGCAGCGTCGACGGGCGCGGCAGGCCGAGCCGCTGGGCCACCACCGCGCCGGCGCCGTGGGAGACGGCCTCGCGGTAGCGGTCCGCGGGAGCCGCCGCAGGGGCCTGCGTCGATCGGTTCTGTGGGCTCATCGGGCCTCCACCAGGGCCACGACGCCCTGACCGCCGGCGGCGCACACCGAGACCAGCGCGCGCTGCACCCCGGCCTCCTGCGAGGGCGCGCCCGCGTCCACCCGCTCGCGCAGGAGCTTGGCGACGGTCGCGAGGATCCGGCCGCCCGTGGCGGCGAAGGGGTGCCCGGTGGCCAGCGAGGATCCGGCGACGTTGAGGCGGTCGCGCTCCACGGCGCCGAAGGGCGCGTCCAGGCCCAGGTGGGTGGCGCAGAACTGCGCGTCCTCCCAGCCGGCGAGGGTGGTGAGCACCGTGGAGGCGAAGGCCTCGTGGATCTCGACGAGGTCCATGTCCGCCAGGCGCAGGCCGCGGCGGGCCAGCAGGCGGGGCGCGGCGTAGACGCCGGCCATGAGCAGGCCCTCGCGCCCGGAGGCGAAGTCCACCGCGGCGGACTCGGCGTCGACGAGGTGGGCGAGCACCGGCTGGCGGTGGCGGGCGGCCCACGCGTCGGACGCCAGGAGCACCGCGGACGCCCCGTCGGTGAGCGGGGTGGAGTTGCCGGCGGTCATCGTCGCCTCCGCGCCGACCCCGGCGCCGCGCCCGAAGACCGGCGTGAGCCGCCCGAGGCGCTCCATGGAGGTGTCGGGGCGCAGGTTGTCGTCGCGCTCGAGCCCGGCGAAGGGGGTGAGGAGGTCGTCGAAGAACCCGCGCTCGTAGGCGGCGGCGAGAGCGGTGTGGCTGGCGAGGGCGACCTCGTCCTGGGCCTCGCGGGTGATCTTCCACCGGGCGGTGGTCAGCGCGGCGTGCTCGCCCATGGACAGCCCGGTGCGGGCCTCGGCGGTGCTGGGCACCTGGGGCTTCAGCTGCTGGGGGCGCAGGCGCGCGAGCGTGGCCAGGCGGGCCCTCGGGGTCTTGGCCCGGGAGAGGGCGATGAGCACGCGGCGCAGCCCGTCGTCGACGGCGATCGGCGCGTCGGAGGCGGTGTCGACCCCGCCGGCGATGCCGACCTCGATCTGCCCGAGGGCGATCTTGTTGGCGACCATCACGGCGGTCTCGACGCCGGTGGCGCACGCCATCTGCAGGTCGTAGGCGGGGGTGGCCGGGTCCAGCGCGGTGGAGAGCACCGCCTCACGGGTGAGGTTGAAGTCGCGGCTGTGCTTGAGCACCGCTCCCCCGGCGACGTCGCCGAGGCGCATCCCGGCGAGGCCGTGGCGGGCGACGAGCCCGTCGAGGGCGGCGGTCATGAGGTCCTGGGCGCTGGCGTGGGCGTAGCGCCCGTGAGCGCGCGCGAAGGGGGTGCGGTTGCCGCCGACGATGGCGGCCGGTGACGTGGTCATCGAGGCAGCGTAGGCCAGGATGCCAGATAACAGGTACCGCAGGTAGCAGGTACCGGTAGTAGCAGATACTCCGCGTACCGGGTAGTGTCGTCGACATGACCGTCACCGCTGCGCCGGACGGCCGCAGCACCCGGTGGGCCGAGCACCGCCGGGCGCGCCGCGCCGAGCTGGTCAGCGCTGCCGTGCGGGCGATCTCGAGCGCCGGTCCCGACGTGGGGATGGACGAGATCGCCGCCCTCGCCGGGACCTCGAAGACGGTCCTCTACCGCCACTTCTCCGACAAGGGCGAGCTGCACCTGGCCGTCGCCCAGCGGGTCGACGAGCGGGTGAGCACCGCGCTGCGCGCCGCGAGCGCCGGCGCGGGGGACTTCCGCAGCGGTCTGCGCTCGGTCATCCGCACCTACCTCCAGCTGGTCAC
>JBBSRD010000273.1:0-4361 GCA_038243415.1 Actinomycetales bacterium
CCCCCTGTACGAGGTGCTGGTCCCGGTGCAGGACCGAACCCCTGGCCTGTCGGAGGCCATCGACGCCCTCGCCCTCGGAGAGGTCCGCGAGGCGTTCGACGAGCTGCGCGGCGGCGGGAAGAACGCTCCGTCGACCGACCACCACGAGGCCGCCCGCGCAGCCGAGGAGGTGCTCGCGGACACGCTCGCCTCGCTGCGCCGTCACGAGCGCGACGCCCGCGGCAGCGTGACCCACAGCGACCCTGTCGGGGCCACCGCCACCACCGTGCAGCGCACGGAGGCCGACGACGTGGTGGTCGTCACCCGTCCCCGCTTCGTGGAGGACACGCTGCACACCGACTGGGCCTCGCGGCTGCGCCAGGTCCTCGACGTGCCGGTGCTGCACGTCTACGGCGGCACCACCTCGACGGGCTGAGCGTCGTGGTGCGAGCGCTCGGATGGATGCTGGGGCGCCTCCGAGGTGTTGACCCAGGCATGAGCGCATCGACCCCCGCCCAGACGTCCGAGAACTATCCCGTCGCCAAGTCCGAGGAGGAGTGGCGCCGCGAGCTGACCCCCGAGCAGTACCAGGTGCTGCGCCGCGGCGGCACGGAGCGCCCGGGCACCGGCGAGTACGACAAGACCGACGCCCCCGGCACCTACCGCTGCGTGGCGTGCCGCGCCGAGCTGTTCACCTCGAAGGAGAAGTTCGGCTCCGGGTGCGGCTGGCCCGCCTTCTACGCGCCGAGCGTCGACGACAACGTCGAGCTCCTCGTGGACACCTCCATGGGCATGAAGCGCACCGAGGTGCGGTGCGCCTCCTGCGGCTCCCACCTGGGGCACGTCTTCGAGGGTGAGGGCTTCGACACCCCGACCGACCAGCGCTACTGCATCAACTCGGTCTGCCTCGACCTCGAGCCGGCCAGCTGAGCATCCCCGACGCCGAGCCGGTCCGCCTCCGCGGGCCGGCTCGCTGGCGCGACCTCGACCCGGAGACCGCGTACGCCATCGCGCGGCTGCGGGTCGACGTGTTCGTCGTCGAGCAGGAGTGCCCCTACCCCGAGCTGGACGGGCGCGACCTGGAGCCAGCGGCCGAGCACCGCTGGGTCGAGGCCGGCTGCGACGAGGCCGGCGTCAGGGGTAGAGCCGGCGCCGCCGTGCTGGCCTGCCTGCGGGGGCTCGCCGAGCCTGACGGCGAGGCGCGGGTCGGCCGGGTGGTCACGGCGCCCGCCGCCCGGGGCCGAGGGCTGGCCGCCGCGCTGATGGACCGGGTCGTCGACGACCACGGCGGCGCCGTCGTCGTCCTGGACGCCCAGGCCCACCTCGCGCACTGGTACGCGAGGTGGGGCTTCGAGGCCGACGGGCCGGGCTTCGTCGAGGACGGCATCCCGCACGTCCCGATGCGGCGCCGGCCGACCTGACCGGTCAGCCCGGCCGGTGCATCAGCCCAGGCCGACGATGAGCTCCAGCAGCGGGGTGCGGCGGCCGGTGTGGAACGGCAGCTCCTCGCGGACGTGGCGGCGGGCCTCGGTGGCGCGCAGGTCACGCATGAGGTCGACGATGCGGTGCAGCTCGTCGGCCTCGAACGCCAGCAGCCACTCGTAGTCGCCGAGGGCGAACGCCGAGACGGTGTTGGCCCGCACGTCCGGGTAGGACATGGCGGCCATCCCGTGGTCCTTGAGCATCGTGCGGCGCTCGTCGTCGGGCAGCAGGTACCACTCGTAGGAGCGCACGAACGGGTACAGGTTCATGAACTGCCGCGGCTCCTCACCGGCCATGAACGCCGGCACGTGGCCGCGGTTGAACTCCGCGGGGCGGTGCAGGCCCACCGCGGACCACACGGGGCTCAGCGCCGCTCCGAAAGACGTGCGGCGCAGACGCCGGTAGGCCTCCTGCAGGGTCTCCACGCGGGGGGCGTGCCACCAGAGCATGACGTCGGCGTCAGCGCGCATCCCCGCCACGTCGTACCAGCCGCGGACCACCAGGCCCTGCCCGGCGAGGTCCTCGACGATCGCGTCGACCTCCTCGACCGCGGCCCGGGGGTCGGCGACGGAGCCGGTGGAGGCGTAGACGCAGTACATCGTGTAGCGGACGGTCGTGTTGATCTCGTCGGCGTTGGGGTCGGCGTGCATGCTCGGGTCGGGCGCGGTGGTGGCCGGTGCGTCGCTCATGTCCCCAGTCTCCTCTCCGCCCCGCGCGGACGCAGCGCCCCCTGGAGCGCAGGGGCCAGGTCGCCGCGGTCAGCGACGACCACGTCGCCCAGACCGAGCCAGCCGGCCATGAGGCGCAGCTCACCGGCCAGCTCGTGGGCGACGTGGAGCGCGCCGGGACCGGGCTCGGCGAAAGCCCCCTGGACCCTCAGCACCCCGTCGCCGGTGGAGCGGTCCGCCTTGAGGTCCACGCGGGCCACGAGGTGGCCGTCGAGCAGGAACGGGTAGACGTAGTACCCGTGGACCCGCTGGGCCTCGGGCACGTAGATCTCGATGCGGTAGCGGAACCCGAAGAGCCGCTCGGCGCGCTCGCGGCGCCACACCACCGGGTCGAAGGGGCACAGCAGCGCCCGCCCGGTGACGCGGCGCGGTGTCCTCGCTCCGGCGTGGAGGTAGGCCGGGCGCGACCACCCCTCCACGTCCACGGGGACGAGCACGCCGCCGTCGACCAGCTCGTCGACGGCCGTGCGGTGGCGGGCCGGGCTCATCCGCCAGTAGTCGCGCAGGTCCGGCTCGGTGGCCACCCCGTGCGCCGCGGCGGCCCGCTCCACGAGCTGGCGAGCAGCGTCGGCGGGGTCCGGCGTCGGCGCCTGGAGCACGTGGGGCGGCAGAACGTTCTCGGGGAGGTCGTACAGGCGCTCGAAGTGGCGGCGCCCGCCGATGCTCAGCCCGCCGGTGGCGAAGAGGTGCTCGCAGGCGCGCTTGACGTCCGAGCGCTCCCACCAGGTGGCTCCCGGCGGCCGGCTGCGCGGCGGGGCGCTCTTTCCGGGGGCCGCGCCGAGGACCCGTTCCAGGGCACCGGCGCCGATCGGGCCCGTCTCGGCGACCGCCCCGAGCACGTCGCGCAGGAGGGACGGCTGCTGCGCCGCGAGGTCGGCGTACCCCCGGTGCCGCGTGATGACCCCGGTGGCGCCCAGCGCGGGCCAGTCCTCGACGGGGACCAGGCACGCCTCGTGCGACCACACCTCCACCAGCGAGCGCCGGCGTCGCCCCGCGGGCGTCGTGGGCCAGGCGGCCTCGTCGAGCAGCTCGCGGGGATAGGCGCCGAGGCGGCTGAACAGCGGCGCGTAGTGGGCCCGCACGGCGACGTTGACGGAGTCCAGCTGAAGGAGCTGCACGCGCCCCATCACGCGGTCCAGGTGCCGTCGGGTGACCGCCCCGGCCGGCCGCGGGTCGGTGAAGCCCTGGGCGGCGAGCGCGGTGCGGCGGGTGGCGTCTGCGGAGAGGGTCCTCACGGGCGCGGAGCCTGCCAGCGCCCTGCGACGGTCGGTTCCGCCGGCTTGCCCCACGCAACGACCCCGCCATCGCGGTGATCATGAAGCTCGGCCCCGTGATCATGAAGGATCGGCCCTTCCAGTCCCGCCAAGAGGGCCGATCCCCCATGATCACGGGCAGCAAGCAGGGACAGGCGGTCGGAGCAGCAAGCCAGGGTGGCTCAGCGGCCGAGGCTGGCCAGGACCTCCCGCGCGGCGCGACGGGCCGAGGCGATCGACGCCGGCACCCCCACCCCGTCGAAGAACGCTCCCGCGAGCGCCAGGCCCGGCACCCGGGCCGCGTCGGCGCGGACGGCGGCGACCCGTTGGACGTGGCCGGGCGTGTACTGCGGCAGCGCGGAGCGCCAGCGGGTGACGGCGCTGGCGACCGGGCGGAGGGGGGTGGCGAGCAGGCGCGACGCGTCGTCGAGGGTGAGGCGGGCGAGCTCCTCGTCGTCGTGGTCGAGCACCGCGTCCTCGCCGTAGCGCCCCACCGAGGCGCGCACCACGTCGCGGCCGCCGGCGGCCTCGCCCACCCAGGCCCACTTCTGGGAGGAGAACGTCATGGCCTTGACCACGCGGGCCTCCACGGGCGGGACGAGGACCCCGGACAGACCCTCGAGGCCGTCGGCGCCAGCGAGGGTCCCCGGGGGGAGGACGGCGCTGACGATGGCGAGCGACGCCGCGGGCACGGCGCGCAGCTCGCGCGCCGCGCCAGGTGCGAGCTCGCTGATCAGCGGCGCGGCGACGTGAGGGGGAACGGCGAGCACCACGGCGTCGGCCTCGAGGACGTCGCCCGCGACGTGGACGCGCCACGGGCGGGCGCTGCCGTGAGCGCCCGCCCGCTCCGGGCGCGTGCGCTCCAGACCGGTGACCTCCACGGTGAGGTGCACGACCCCCCCGGCCCGCGGCAGCGCGG
>JBBSRD010000274.1:0-4340 GCA_038243415.1 Actinomycetales bacterium
AGCGCGTCGGCCGGGGCGTCACCGTTGGCGATGAAGACCGTGCCCACGTCGTTGCTGCCGGAGGTCGCCACGCGAGCGGCGGTCTCGAAGCGGTCGGAGCCCGACACGCGGGAGACGTTGCGGCCGTTGGCGCCCAGCGAGCTCTGCACGCTGCTGGAGACGACGGCGGTGCCACCGACGATGAAGATGCGCTCGGCCTTGAGGCGGTCGAGCTCCGCGGAGGTGGCTGCGGGGACGGAGTCCTTCTTCACGTACAGGATCGGGGCCTTCTTCAGCCCGGCGATGTACGAGGCGGTGAGGCCGTCGGCCAGCGCGTCGTCCTGGACGATGATGACGTCGCCGGCGCCATCAGCGAACGCGGCCTTCGACGCGTTGACGGCGGTCTCGAAGCGGTCAGCGCCGCCGAACCGCTGGTCGAACTTGAAGGTGGCGTCGGCCGACGCGGTGGTCGCGGCGACCAGACCGCCGGTGAAGCAGACCGCCAGGGCCAGCGTCCCCGCTGCGGCGCGCTTCGCCATCGTGTTTGGAGCAGTCACTCGTGCCTCCAAGGCATTGGTGGCGGGGACGGTTCCCCGACGGCGCCCGGTGGCTCCGGGGTCGCCATACCCGCCTGGTCCGATCGAGTCGGACCTTACGGGCCGTGAGCAGGTGCACGCTCTGGGTGACCTACGACGGTGAACGTACACGCGACTGCAACGTGGTCGTCGTACTTGCCGCGGCGGGTTTCGCGTGTCGCGGCAGACGTCCGTTTCGCCGGCGCGCCCTCCCCTGGCGCTTGGCCGACAGGCGGGACGAACCGCCAGATGTCGGGGTTTGTGGCGCGTCAGATGGTGCTGGCGTGGCAGCGTCAGGAGCATCCCCCTCACCCCGACGAGACGAGGCCCGGCGTGTCGCGCACCCCAAGATCCCTTGCTGCACCATCACCCGGACGGGTTCACTCAGCGTGGCGGCCGGGCGTGTCGTCGCTACTGTTGGCCGCCGTCTTCGCGGCGGGGTCCGCAGCGCCCGCCGTGGCAGCACCCGGGGCGCCGACCCGCATCGCGGGAGCAGACCGCTATGCCACCGCGGCGGCGCTGGCGCTGTCGGGGTGGTCCGGCGCGGACACCGTCGTCGTCGCGTCGGGGTCCGGCGCGACCGACGCGCTGTCGGCGTCGTCCATGGCAGGCGTGCTCGACGCGCCAGTGCTGCTCACCGCCCCCGACACGGCACCGGCGCCGACGCTGGCCGCGATCAAGCAGCTGGCGCCGTCGTTCGTCATCGTGCTCGGGGGGACGTCCGCAGTCTCCCCCGCGGCGTTCGAGCTGCTGACCGCGAGCTCCACCGGCTACCGCCTGGCCGGGCCCGACCGCTACGCCACGGCCGCGAAGGTGCTCACCGACTTCCACACCAGCCCCCTGGCCGACGGCCCCGCGCCGCGCACGGCGTACCTGGCGCGCGGTGACGTCGCCGCGGACGACGTGCCCGCCGACGCTCTCGCCGTCTCCCCGCTGGCGTGGAAGGGCCGCACCCCGGTGCTGCTGACCGGGCGCGACACCCTGCCCCGCGCCACCGCCACGGCGATCCGAGCCGGGGGCGTCACCCGGGTGGTGGTCCTCGGCGGCACAGGTGCCGTGAGCGACGAGGTGGCCGGCGCCGTGGAGGCCTTGCCCGGGGTGAGCGTCACCCGCATCGCGGGGGCTGACCGCTCGGGAACCGCCGCGGCACTGGCAGCCAGCGCGGTGGCCGATCACGGCTTCTCCGCCATCCGGGTGGGCGTAGCCAGCGGTCGCTCCGTCGACGCCCTGGCCGCAGGACCGGTGGCGGGCAAGGCCGGGTACCCGCTGCTGCTCGCCAGTTCTCCCACCGATCTGGGCGCCACCACCCGGGGCGCCCTCGCGGCGCGGGGCGCGAAGGCGGACGTGGTGGTCATCGGCGGGCAGGGCGCCGTGGCCGATGCGGCGGTGGTGGGCGCCGCGGGGTGAACCGGGAGCGGCTCCCCACACCACCGCCTCTGTCTGTGCATGGACACCTCGCTGCGTCGAGGCAATGCCGCGTCGACCCGCCCCGTCAGCGGTGATCATGCAGAGATGCCCGGTCTCGTAACCTCCCAGCAAGCAGCCGTGCATGATCACCGCGGTCGCCGCACCCGAGCCTGTGGATAGACCATGTTGTGTTTTACACAAGTCCGGGCGATGCTGACACGGTGGGCACATGGTCATCCGATGGACGCGGTCGTCACGACGTCACCGCATCGGTCGCGCCCGCGCCCTCCACGTCATCCGGACGAACGCCGGAGACCTCACAACGGCGCGTGGCGGCGACGCCGCCATCACCTGGCTCGGCCAGGATGACCGAGGACTCGAGCTCGAGGTGCTCGCCCTGGTCGACGGCGAGGATCTCGTCGTGATCCACGTGATGCCGACGGCACTGAGGAGATCATGAGATGAAGGACGAGAAGGTGGCGATCCGCCTCTCCGACGGCACCCGGTTCGTCGCTGTCGACAGTGACGAGGAGATGGACGACCTGCCCGGCCAGGACCAGCTGGTGGACGAGGTGCTCGAATCCGTCGGGCGCCCGCTCCCCGACCACCTGAGGGGCGGGCGACCTTCGCTGCACGGAGGCAGCGGGGCCTCGCCGCTCGTCGCCTTCCGGCTCCCCCCCGAGGTGCGGCGCCGTGCCGAGGCCGAGGCGTCGAGGCGCGGGGTGTCGCTGTCGCAGCTCGCTCGCGAGGCGCTCGAGCACGAGCTGGCCTGAGCGCTCGGACCGGTGGATCGGCCGCATGAGGCCGATCTGGCCGAGACTGCTGGCATGACCCGCATCCCGCGCTGGCTCACCGGGCTGGCCGTCCTCGCCGTGGTGGTCCTGCTCACCGGGGTGGGCCTCTACGTCTGAGGCGTCCGCAGCGCGACCTTCGGCTGGTTCGCTTACGCCCCGCTCTCCGACGACGTGTTCGTACCAGAGCCGCCCCCAGGCCTGGCACTCCAGCGGGCCGGTGAGGTGCTCCTCGCGGTGGGGCTGCTGGCGAGCGGCTTCGTCGCAGGCGTGCTCGTCGGGCGCCGCCGGTCCAGACCTGATCCGTCAGAGCCGGCGCTATCCGGGTGAGCCGGCCAGCGGGGGCCACGTCGGTGCACCGTCGGGTCGGGAGACGCAGCTCCATGGTCACGAGCCGCTGCAGCGTGCCGTGGCACGCAGGAACGTCACCACCCGCCCGCCTCTGACCAGGGGTGATACGCCATCATCCCGGGATGAAACCCCTCCGCACCATCGCCGCAGCCCTGGCCTCAGCAGCTCTCCTGGCGACCTCCGCGCTGGTCGCCGCCCCGGCTGCGACCGCTGCCCAGGGTGACGACCGCGCCGTGGTCGACGGCTGGTACGACGACTTCCTCGGGCGCACCGCCGACCCGGGCTCGCAGTACTGGGTCGACCGGCTCCAGGTCCAGGCCCCCGGCGACGTGCTGTGGAGCATCACCCACAGCCGTGAGTACAACGAGCGGGAGATCGCGGACTACTACAACGACCTCCTCGGCCGGGCCCCCGACGCCGGGGCGCAGTACTGGGTGAACGGCACCACCGCACAGAGGTTTCCTCTGGAGTGGGTGAAGCAGAACATCTTGGCCTCTCCCGAGTTTGCCAACCGGAACTACGCCTCGATCCTGGGCGAGGAGTACGTCGTGCGGTCGTGGTACTCGGACGTCCTTCGCCGCTACAACGTCTCCGACGGGGAGCTGCAGTACTGGGCGAACCGCTCCGCGCGCATCGGGCGCCTCGCAGCCTTGCGGGAGCTCTGGTACTCCGACGAAGCGGTGAGGTACCGGATCAACGACCACTACTCCGACCTGCTGTCGCGCAACGCCGACTTCTCGGGCCTGTCGTACTGGTCCCCGAAGGAGCGGGAGAGCGACATCAACGTCCAGGTGCTGCTCGCCTCCACCCCCGAGTACCGCAGCAAGCAGTACTGACGCTGCGCCGCTGCTGGGGCACCGTCTACGCGAGGTCGACGGCGAGCAGCGTGGGCCTTCCGGTGGTGAGGGCCTGCTCCAGCTCACGCCGCAGGTCCTCTGCGCCGGTGACGCGCTCCCCGTGGGCGCCGCAGCTGCGGGCCAGCGCGGGGAGGTTGGGGCGGACGAGGTCGACGGCGAAGGGCTCGATGCCCCTGGCGACCATGCCGTCGCGGATCTCGCGGTAGCCGCCGTTGTCGACGACCACCCCGCCGACGGGCAGGTCGAGCGCGACCGCCATCATCAGCTCCGGGGCGCTGACCATGAACGCCCCGTCGCCCACGAGCGCCACCGCGGGATGACCGGGGCACGCTACCGCGGCGCCCACGGCCGCGGGCAGGGCGTAGCCGAGGGTGGCGAAG
>JBBSRD010000275.1:0-4333 GCA_038243415.1 Actinomycetales bacterium
ACTTCGGCAAGATCGCCGACCCGATCGCCGACAAGCTGCTCCTGGGGTCCGTCCTCGTGGTGTTCAGCGTCCTCGGGCAGATCTGGTGGTGGGTTACCCTCCTCATCCTGGTGCGCGAGGTCGGCGTCACGCTGCTGCGCTTCTGGGTGATCCGCTACGGGGTCATCGCCGCGTCACCCGGCGGCAAGCTCAAGACCGTGCTGCAGATGGGGGCTCTCGGCCTCTACCTCATCCCCTTCGAGCTGTGGGAGACCTCCCTGCTCGCCCGCGTCGGTGAGGTCGCCGCCGTGGTGGTGCTCGCCGCCGCGACCGTGGTGACCGTGGTCACCGGTGTCGACTACGTCGTGCGGGCGATCGCGCTGCGCCGCGCGAAGCGCTGAGCGTGAGCGGCCGGCGCGAGCGGCCGCAGGGGTCGCAGGAGGCGCTGGACGACCCGGGCGCTGCGCTGGTCCGCGAGGCCGCGAGGCTCGGCGTGACCGCCCTGGTGCGCCACCTCACCGAGCTGCACGTCAGCGTGGCGACGGGGGAGTCGCTGACCGCAGGCTTGGTGAGCGCCGCCCTCGCGGACGTGTCCGGCTCCTCCGCGGTGCTGCGCGGCGGCGTGACGACGTACGCCACGGACCTCAAGGCGAGCGTGCTCGGCGTCGACGCGGGGGTGCTCGCCGACGGCGGCCCCGTGCAGGAACGCGTGGGCCTGGCCATGGCCGCGGGCGCGGCGGCGCTGCTCGGCGCGGACGTCGGCGTCTCCACCACCGGCGTCGCCGGCCCCGGCCCCGCTGACGGTCACCGGGCGGGCACGGTCGTCGTGGCCGTCGCCGAGCCGGAGGCCGGCTCCGCCGACCGCGTGGTCACCCTGGACCTGCGGGGCGACCGCGCCGCCGTGCGGGAGCTCGCTGCCCGGTGCGCGCTGGCGCTGCTGGCCCGGTGGGCGCGGGACCGCCAGGTCGCCGACGGTCGTTGACAGGGGGTGATGGCAAGAACATCCCTCCCGATCCCCCTCGTGGGCACGCGCCTGTCCGAGGTCCCCGCTAAGTTGGCCCGCATGAGCACCGCGAACCAGGGAGGCCGGCGATGACGACGCTCCTGAGGCAGGAGATCGGCGACGTGCTGCGCAGCACCCGCCAGCAGCAGGGGTGGACCCTACGCGAGGTGTCCGGGCGCGCCCGCGTGTCCCTCGGCTACCTCTCCGAGGTGGAGCGCGGGCACAAGGAGGCGTCCTCAGAGCTCCTCGGCTCCATCTGCGAGGCCCTCGCCACCCCGATGTCGTCGGTGCTGCGCGAGGTGAGCGACAAGATCGCCGCCATCGAGGGCACCGTCGTGGAGGCCGTGCCCCCGCCCCCGGCCGTCGCCGTGCTCGGTGGAGCCCCGGTGGAGCGCCGCCAGCTCACCTCCGCCGCCTGATCCGGGGCACCGGCGTCAGGCGCGCAGGCGCAGCCCCTGCGGCGTCGCGCTGAAGCCGGCGCTCTCGAGCGCGTCGCCCAGGGCGGAGCGGACCAGGGCGTTGGCCCCGTCGGTCTTCGACACCGTGAGCCGGTCCAGCGCCCCGCCGCGCACCGCCGCGGTGAGGGCGTCCGCGCCGTCGCGCAGCAGCCCGGCGTCCTCGGTGAAGGACAGCAGCGTCTTGCCGCCCCGCTCGACGTACAGCACGAGATCACCTTCGACGAGCACCACGACGGCACCGGCCTTGCGCCCCGCCCGGTGCCCCGGCCGCGCCGCCGGTGCGGCGCCGTCCTCGGGGACGGGGTCGCCCTGCTGGTCGGGCCAGGGCAGCGCAGCGCCGTAGGGGTTGGCGGGGTCCGCCGCGGCGAGCACGAGGGCGGAGCGCTTCGACGCCCCGTTCGTGGGACCGCGCGGGTCGCTGCCGGCGGTGCGCTCACCGACCCACCGCCCGTCCCCGCCCGAGGCCAGGCTCTCCAGCGGGCGCGAGAGCGATCGCAGCCGGTCCACCGCCCCCGTGGAGGCGAACTGCGAGGCGCCCAGGCCCTCCACGAAGTAGCCCCGGCGCACCCGCCCGGCCTCCTCCATCGCCGCCAGCACCCGGTACACCCCGGCGAAGCCGCCGGGAAGGTGCTCGGCGACCACCGACCCGCGGGTGATGACGCCGTACCGGTCGAGCAGCACCTCGGCGCTCGCTGCGGCGCGCACCGTCGCGTCGGCCTCGACGGGCGGGAGCAGGGACCACCGGCCTGCGGTCTCCGGCGGACCGCCGCGGGCGGCTGAGCCTGCCGCGGCGGCCATGCCGGCCGCGCTCAACCCGGCCGCCCCCAGGCGTGAGGGGCGCCCCGGCCGGGAGCGTCCGTACCGGGCCTTGGGCGCGGTGCGCTGGTTCTTCGCGCCCCGGTGGGCGGTGCGCCCGCCCGAGAGCCTGGCCCGCAGGGGGGCGAGCGTGTCGTTGCTGACCCGCCCCGAGAAGACGAGGTCCCACAGCACCTCGGACAGGCGCGCGTCGTCGATCGCCGGGTGACCCGTGGCGACCATCGCGGTGGACAGGGTGCGGAAGAAGAAGGCGCCCCCGCCCGCCAGCGCGGCGAGGACCGCCCGGTGGGTGTCGCTGAGCTCGAGCTCCTCGTCCGGCGGCGCGAGCGTGAGGTGGCCGGCGGTGCCCCAGGCGTCGGCGAGGTGCAGGGAGACCCACCCGTCGTCGCCGGGCAGGACGCCGTGCCCGCACCAGAGCACCTCGCCGGCGGTGGTGAGCGCGTCGAGCATCCCGGGGGTGTAGCCCTCCACCCGCGCCGGGAGGACCAGGGACTCCAGCGCCGACGCCGGGAGCTGGGCGCCGGCGAGCTGCTCGATGACCCGCACCAGCCCGTCCTCGCCGCGCAGGCGGCCACCGCCAGCGGTCCCCGGCGCCCCGACGTGCTGCCAGGCCGGCAGGTGGAGGGCGAGGTCGCGGGCGGTGACGGGCTCCACCTCGCTGCGCAGCGCCGCGAGGGAGCGGCGGCGCAGCAGGCGCAGGACCTCCGCGTCGCACCAGTCGAGGCCCACGGCCGTGCTGGCGGGCCCGTCCACCGCCTCGTCGGCGCCGCCGCCCGTGCCGGCGTCGAGCGTGCCGTCGTCGCCGAGGCGGCCGCGCAGCTCGGCGGGCAGGAGGTCCCCGGAGGTGACGCGCCCGGCGCTCTCCAGGCGCCGCAGCGCGTCGGAGACCACGGCGACGCCCACGCCGTAGCGCGCCGCGACGGCGGCAGCGGTGAAGGGCACGTGGGTGCGCGCCCACCGCACGACGAGGTCCCCGACGGGGTCCGCCACCGGAGCGGTGAAGGCCTCGGGGACCCCGACGGGCAGCGGCACCCCGAGGGCGTCGCGCAGCCGCGCCGCATCCTCGACGGCGGCGAAGCGCTCGACGCCCGCGACCCGCACCGTGATGACGCGGCGGGTGTCGACCAGCTCGCGGAGCCAGCGCGCCACCTCGGCGAGCTCCTCCTCGCTCCTCGAGCCGGTCAGCGCCCGGGCGGCCACCTCGGCGGCCGAGCACGGCCCGAGCACCCGCAGGAGGTCCGCGACGTCCTCGCCGTCGCGGCAGCGCCGGCCCTCGGCGGTGCGCTGCAGCTCGCCCTGGGTGCGGACGACCGCCTCGGGGTCGAGGAGGTCCGCGAGCGAGGCGCCGTCACCGCGCCCGAGGAGCTCGGCGAGCAGCGTCGGGTCCAGGGAGAGCGCCGCGGCCCGCTTCTCCGCGAGGGGGCTGTCACCCTCGTAGAGGAACTGGGCCACGTAGCCGAAGAGCAGGCCGCGGGCGAAGGGCGACGGCGCGTCGGTGGTGACCTCGACCACGCGCACCGCCCCGGACCGCACCTCGCGCAGCAGCTGGGCGAGCGCCGGCACGTCGAACACGTCCTGGAGGCACTCGCGCACCGTCTCGAGGACGATGGGGAAGGAAGGGTAGCGGCTCGCGACGGACAGCAGCTGGGCCGCGCGCTGGCGCTGCTGCCACAGCGGGGTGCGGCGGTCCGGGCGCCGGCGCGGCAGCAGCAGGGAGCGGGCCGCGCACTCGCGGAAGCGGGCGGCGAACAGCGCGGAGCCGCCGAGCTCGTCGGTGACCAGCTCCTCGACGTCCTCGGGCTCCACGACGAGCGCCTCGACGACCTCGGGCACCCCCGCCGTCGTCCCGGGCACGACGCTGCTCGCGCCGTCGGGGCCGGGACCGCCCGCGAGCGCCTCGAAGGGGCCGGCCATGAGCACCGCCATGGGGTCGCCCAGCAGGTCGGTGTCCGGCAGGCGCAGCACCAGGCCGTCGTCGGCGCTCATCACCTGGGCGTCGACGCCGAACCGCTCGCGCAGCCGCGCCGCGACCGCGAGGGCCCACGGGGCGTGGACCTGCGCGCCGAAGGGGGAGTGG
>JBBSRD010000276.1:0-4309 GCA_038243415.1 Actinomycetales bacterium
CCATCATCGCCTCGACCTGCACGATGCCGAAGGCCTCGAAGGCGTTGACCGAGGGCAGGGCGAACACGTCGATGGAGGCGTAGAGGTCCGCGAGCGCCTCGTCGGGCACGAAGCCGAGGACCCTGATGCGGTCGTCGTCGCCGATCGCCTCCCTCACGCCGGCGATGACGGAGCCGCCGGCGACCGCGGCGAAGTCCCCGACGACCAGCAGGCGGTCCTGCGGGTCCGCCATGGCTTGGAAGCCCTCGACGAGGTGGGCGACGCCCTTCTCCTCGACGATGCGGCCGAGGAAGCCGACGTGGAAGCCGTCGCCGTCGCGGAAACGGGGGGTCCCGCCGCTGCGGTCCAGGCAGGGCGGCGCGATCTCGACGGCCTTGGCCGCCATGGAGCCCCACACCCGCGAGTGCTCCGCGTAGTCGATCGAGGAGACCCCCACGGCCTTGGACCGCGCGAGCGCCAGGCGGGTGGAGGCGTCGATGGCCACGCGCTGGGCGGCGTTGACCAGCCCCGGCGGCAGGGAGACGTCGCACTGGTACGTGACGACGACCGGTGCCCGCGACGTGGCGGCCAGCAGGCCGGCCTCGAGCATGGGCAGGTGGAGGTTGAGAACCCCTGCGCCGCGGGTCTCGCGGGCGAGGATCACCGGCAGGGCCGGGCTGATGGTGCCCTTGCCGATCCGGGCGACCACCGGGGCGCGCACCACCCTGACGCCGTCGAGGACCTCCTCGGCGGGCAGGCCGGGCTCGTGGGCGGTGGTGACGACCGTGACGCGGCGCCCCCGGGCCGCCAGGCCGACGGCGACGTCGCGGGCGGCGTTGGTCAGCCCGGAGACGTAGGGGGCGTAGTAGGTCAGCGCCATGACGATGTCGGCGGGGTCGGCCGGGCGGGTGGGCTCGCTCATGCGTCGTCCCTCGTGGTCGTCGGGGAGGTGGGCTCGCTGGTGGGCGGGGCGTCACGGCGGGCGTGGCGCAGGAGCAGCACCATAGCCAGCGCCCACCCGAGCCCCGAGCCCAGCGCGAAGGCCACCTCGACGCGCAGCAGCGCGCCCGCGCCGGCCCATCCCACGACCAGGTAGGTGAGGGCCGCGGCGGCCAGCGCGCTCACCCAGGCGATGCCCGAGCCGCGGTGGTGGTTGGCGGCGACGTTGGCCTGGGCGGTCAGCAGCAGGCCGATGTGGGCGCAGACGCCCACCACCATGAGCGCCAGGTCCAGGCGCGGCGGCGAGCCCGTGTTGGGGGCCAGCAGGTTCAGGACGGTCGGGCCGACCAGCGCGAAGCCCGCCCCGCCGACCACCGCGAGGCCGACCAGGCCCGCCGCGACCTTCGTCAGGACCGCCACCACGGCGTGGGTCCGTCCGTCGGCCACCATCGCGGCCATCGGTGGCACCACCGCGCCCTGGACCGGCAGCGCCATGAACAGCGGGATCCGCGCCACGGTGAACGCGAAGAGGAACTTCGCCGCTAGGTCTCCCTGCGGGCCGGCGCTGATGAGCAGGACGGGTGCGTTGAGGAGCACCTGCGCCGAGGCCGTGGCGGCGAACAGCGGCAGGAGGCGCCGGGTCGTCGCCAGGGGGTGCGAGCCCTCGAGGGGGCCGCTGCCCGGCGCGTGCTCGGCCGAGCCCCCCTCCGGGCCCTCTCCCCGGTCCACCGGTGTGCGGCGTCCCAGCACGAGGGGCAGGAAGAGCGCGTGGGCGAGCAGCAGGGGCAGCAGCAGGCTGAGGGAGAACGTCGCGGCCGAGAGCTCACCCACGAGCAGCACGAGGACCCCGGCGATCGCCAGTCGCAGGACGGAGTCGATCGCGACGGTCGAGGCGAAAGCCCGGGGCTGACGACGGCCCAGCAGGGAGCCCCGCACCCAGAACTGCAGCGCGGAGACCACCACGATCGCCAGGGTCGCCGCGAGGAGCCAGCCGCTGCCGCCCAGCAGCCCGAGGAGCGGGGACGCGACGAGGAGCAGGAGCGCCACGACCACCACGGCCACGCCGGCGGCGACCAGCGCGCCCTCGCGCAGGCCCGCCGACAGGTCGCGGCGGCGCCCCAGCGTGCGGGCCAGCTCTGACTCCAGGGGCAGGAACGCACCGAAGCCGATGAGGAGCGAGAGCGAGTAGAAGTTGGCGAAGTGCTCCCGGGCGCCCGCGTCCAGGTGCCGGTCGACCAGGGCGAAGTAGCCGAACACCGCGAGCCCGGCCAGCGCGCTCGCACCGACGACCGCCACGCCGGAGGGCAGGGACCGCAGCCCCCGTCCGCCACCTGGGCGGGGGCCCCGCGGCGGCGTCGAGCCCCCCGTCGGACCGGCGCCCGAACCCCTGGAGGGCAGGGCTGGGTCGACCTGCCGCACGTCCGCCACCCCGCCACGCTACGGGCTCAGCCCCCTCTCGGGCGCCTGTAGCCTGCGATCCGCCCCGCGAGGACGCCTCGTCCGTCACGGGCGCCCGAGCACCCCTGCGGGCTCGCAGCCTCAGACGGCCGCGCTCGCGTCACCGCAGCGACCAGGAGGAACCACCGTGGCGAGCCAGGCGCCGAGCACCGACGCTGGCGCCGCGCCCCCGGCTGCGGACGGGGGAAGCTCCCGGTCCGGGTCCCGCCGGTCACCCGTGCTGGCCGCGGCCACCGTGGTCCTCGCCCTCCTCGCCCTGGCGTGCGCGGCGGCGCTGCCGTTCGCGCCCGTCGAGCGCGACGTCCCCGTGGTCTCCTGGCCCCAGGACCCGGCCGCGCCGGTGAGCACCTCCCTCCTGCTCGTCTCCCACGGCCCGGCCTCGCTGCGCGTGGAGACCACCTGCGCGACGGCTCGCGCCGCCGGGGAGCGCGGGGACGGCGTGCTGCTCGCCACGATGAGCCCCACGTCCTTCAGGACCCCGCAGCGCGGGCTGCTGTGGAAGGTGGACGGCGGGAACCTGCGCCTCGACGTCGCCGGGACCACGGTGGACGACTCGCCGATCCCCGCGGGCGACTGCGACCTGACCCTGGTGACCGTGCCCCTGTCGCCCCAGGCCGTGCCCGGCGCCCCCGGGGTCGGCCCGGGCAGCGCCAGCGACGTGGCCGCGCTCTCGGGGCTGCAGCTGCGGCGAGACGGCGTCGACGTGGGCTCACCGACGTCGGGGATGCCCGAGACGGACACCCTGGCCACCGGCCTGGACGCCCTGGACGCGGGCAGCGGGGAGCGGCTGTCGGTGGCGCTGAGCGTCAACGACGAGTTCCAGTCCTCGCCGAGCCCGCTGAAGCTCGCGCTCGTGGTGCTCCTGGTCCTCGCGAGCGCCGGCGGCCTGGTGTGCCTGTGGCTGCTCGACCGCGGCGACCGCCGCGCCGGGCGCCGCGGGGTGCTCACCGGCCGGGCTCCGCCCCGGTGGGCCCTCACGCTGCGCCCGCGCCTGGCCGACGCCGCCACCGTGGTCCTCGCGCTGGCCTGGACGCCGCTGGCGCCCATGACCGACGACGACGGCTACTACGCCTCGATGGCGCGCGACGTGGGCAACGCCGGCTACGTGGGTCAGTACTACCAGCTCTTCGACCAGTCCTTCGTGCCGCTGACCTGGCCCTGGTACGTGCTGTCCTGGTGGGAGAAGGTGGCCGACACCCCGCTGGGCCTGCGCGTCCCCGCTCTGGTGATGGTGCTGGTCACGTGGGTGTTCGTGCGGCGCTGCGCCGACCTGCTGCTCGGGGACCACCCCCGCTGGGGACGGGCCGCCGGCAAGGGCTCCGGAGGCTCGATCGGTACCGAACGCCGCGTGCTCCGCTCGCGGGCGGTCTGGCTGCTGGCGCTGCTCTACGCCGCCGCCTGGGCGCCCTACGTCATGGGCGTGCGCCCGGAGGCGATCTCGGCGCTGGGCAGCGCCATCGCCCTGACCGGGGTGCTGACCACGGTCCGCACGGGGCGGCGGCTGCCGCTCGCCCTCGGCGTGGTGGCCGCGGCGATGGCCGCCGCCGCCCACCCCACGGGCGCGGTGGCCCTCGCCCCCCTGCTCGCCGGCCTGCCGGCGTGCTGGCGCGCCCTGCGCTCCTCGTCCCGGTGGCGCACGCTGGTCCGGGTCGTCGTGGTGGTCGCGCCGGGCGCGGTCGCGACGGCCGCCGGCTTCGCGGACGGCACCGTCTACGACTTCGTGCGCGGCCGCGAGGTCTTCAAGGCCGTGGAGCAGCCGCTGGCGTGGACCGACGAGTGGGTCCGCTACGGCTTTCTCTTTAACCCCAGCATCCCCATGGGCGCCTACGCCAAGCGCGTCACCGTCCTCGTGGCCCTGCTGGCGGTCGCGCTCGCGATCCTGCTGGTCGCGCTCTCCCGCGGCCGGCGCCTCGCCGAGGAGCTGGGCGTGCGC
>JBBSRD010000277.1:0-4300 GCA_038243415.1 Actinomycetales bacterium
CCGGCGACGAGGGCCTCGACGTAGGTGGCGATCTCGTCGGGGTTCGCGGAGCCGTCGGCGTCGAACATGACGATGACGTCCCCGGTGGCCGCCTCGAAGCCCACCGCCAGGGCGTTGCCCTTGCCCTTGCGCGTCTGGTCCAGCAGCCGGGCGTGCGGCGCGACCCGGGCCACCACCTCCGCGGTGTCGTCGCTGGAGCGGCCGTCGACGACCAGCACCTCGTGCACCTGGGGCAGCCGGGGGAGGACGACCTCGAGGTTTCGCGCCTCGTTGCGGGCCGGGACGACGAGGGTCACGCGGGGCTCGATCGGGCGCTCGCTGCGGTTCATGGGGTGGGCTCTCCAGGTTCGGGACGGGCCTCCCGCTTCGTGCGACGAGGCGACGCTCAGTATTCGTCGGAGGACGTGTCCGGGGATTGGTCGAGGATGGAACAGCGCAAAGCCGACCCTTTCCGTAGCAGTAGATGACTGAGGGTGAGAATCTTGACTCCGTTGAGCAGGAGGTCGTCACGCATCGTGTGTTCGTGTTCCCACGATCGGGAGGCGCACGACCACTTCCGGGCAGGCACCGACTGCGGCGTGTGCGGTGCGGCGACCTGCCCGTCCTTCCGCCGGGCGCCGAGGTCCGCTCGGCGCGCGGCCGAGGTAGGGGTCCCCGGCCGCTCTCGTCACTGGTGGCGACGGTGACCCTGGCGGCCGGCGCGAGCCGGTGACGCCGCGCGACACTGGCACGGCGGTCCAGCACCCATACTCGGAGGCGTGACCACCTCCCTCGCCGCACCGGCGACCGCCACCCGCTGGGCCGCCCGCCCGTCGCTCGTCGCCCTCGTGGCCCTCGCTCTCGCCCTCGCGGGGGTGCTCACGGCGCCCGGTGCCTGGGCTGCAGCGGCTCCGGGCCAGGCCTGGGTGCGCGCCGCGCACGCCGTGCCCGGGCTGGAGGGCATGGCGTTCACCGTGACCGGCGGGCCCGACGACGACACCGTCACGCTCGTCGACGACGCGGAGTACGGCAGCGTGAGCGACTACGAAGCGTTAGCTCCGGGCGACTACACCGCATCGGTTGCTCCGGCCGGGGAGGCCGAGCAGAGCGCGGTGCTCGTCACGTCCTTCACCGTCGGCCAGAGCTCGGCGACCACCCTGGCCGCCATCGGCACCACCGACCAGCCCCGGCTCGCGACCCTCTCCGACGACCTCACGCCGCCGGCGGCCGGCACCGCCAACGTGCGCGTCCTGCCGGCCGCCGCCGCGGCCCCGACGGTGACCGTCGAGGCCCAGGACGGCCCGACCATCACCGACGTCGCGGTCTTCGGCCAGGCCACGGCCTACGCCCCCGTGCCCGCCGGTCGGTGGGCCCTCGACCTCAGCGGCGGACGGAAGGACTCGAAGGCCGTCGTCGACGTGGAGGCCGGCAACGTCTACACCCTCGTGGTCGTCGACGGCGAGGACGGCGCCCTCGAGGTGCTGCCCGTGACCGACGCCGCGGGCACCAGCCAGCCCGGTGCCGGCCAGGGCGGTGCCGGTGGCCCCGCCGCGACGGCTCCCGGCGCGGCAGCCCCCGTGGGCGGGGTCCAGACCGGCGGCGGCGGGACCGCGACGGCCACCGACGGGGTGCCCCCGACGGGGGTCGCGCTCTCCGTGGGCGCTCTCGTGCTCGGCGCTCTGCTCGTCCGGCGGCGCGTCGGCGCGTGAGCGTCCGTCGTCGGTCCCTCCTCCTCGGCGCTGCCGCCCTCGCCGGCGGGGCGCTGACGGGGTGCGCCCAGGGCCCTGCCCCCGGAGGCCCCGCGAGCCCGGCGGCCTCACCCTCGTCCCTTCCCCCGGCCTCGTTCTCCGCGGGGGCCTCGGCCCCTGACGCGGGGGAGGAGGTCCCGGTACCGGGCGGCGATCCGGCGAGCACGCCGCAGCCGGGCCAGGAAGAGCTCGCGGCCGCCCGGCCGGTGCGCGTCCTCGTGCCCGCCATCGGGGTCGACGCCGACGTCGTCGACCTCGGGGTCACCCCGGACGGAGCCCTCGAGGTGCCCTCCGACGGCGCCTCGGTGGGCTGGTTCACGCGCAGCGCCCTGCCGGGGGAGCGGGGCCCCCAGGTCCTCGCCGGGCACGTCGACGACGAGCGGGGCCCGGCGGTGTTCTACCGGCTGCGCGAGCTCGAGGCCGGCGCCGAGATCACCGTCGTGCGCGCCGACGGCGCCCAGGTCGGCTACCGGGTGGACGGGGTGGAGCGCTACCCGAAGGACGCGTTCCCCACCGCCACCGTGTACGGGCCCTCCCCGGGCCCGGTGCTGCGCCTCATCACCTGCGGCGGCACGTTCGACCGCTCCACCGGGCACTACCGCGACAACACCGTCGCCTACGCCACCGTCGCGGCCTGAGGGCTCCTGCGGAGCGAGGGACCCTCAGCGCCCCGTGAACGTCGGCGGCCGCTTCTGCGCGAACGCCGCGAAGCCCTCCCGGTAGTCGCGCCCGAGCCCGGCCTCGCGCTGGGCGGACGCCTCGGCGTCGAGCACGTCGGCCAGGGACGGGTTCTCGTCGCGCACCCGCGCGACCAGCGCCTTGCTCGCCGCGAAGGCCGCCGTCGGGCCGTCCGCGAACCCGGCGGCCAGCGCCTGCGCCTCGGTGCGGGCCGTCCCCGTCGCCACCACGCGGTCGGCCACGCCCCACGCGTGGGCCTGCGCACCGGTGAGCATCCGCCCGGTGTAGACGAGGTCGAGGGTGCGGGCGGCGCCGACCCGGTCGACGAGGAAGCGGTGCGCCCCGCTGTCCAGCACGGCCCCGATGCGCCCGAACGGCGAGCCGAGCACCGCGCTCTGCGCCGCGACCACGAGGTCGCACGCCAGGGCGAGGCCCAGCCCGATCCCCAGCGCCGGACCCTCCACCGCGGCCACGGTGGGCACCGGCAGGCCGGCCAGCGCCGCGACCACGGGGTTCACCAGCTGGTCGAGGACCTCGCCGGCGTCCTCGGTGGCCGGGTCGACCCCGACGATGTCGCGCCCGGCGCAGAACGCCGTCGCGGTTCCCGTGACCACCACGGCGCGCACGTCACCCGCGGCGACGCGGGCGACCAGGTCGTCCACCACGGACGCCAGCGCCCGCAGCGCCGGTTCGTCGAGGGCCCCGCGGCGTCGCGGCCGGTCGAGGAGGAGGGTCGCGACCGCGCCGTCGGTGACGAGGCTGATGCCCCCGGCCACCTCGGGGGAGGCGCTCATGCCGGCGCCCCGCGCTGGTCGAGCACGCGCTGCATCTTGCCGGCGGAGCGCTCCACGCTGCCGGGCGCGACCACCTCCACGGTGACGCTCACCCCGACGTGGCGCTTCACGAGGTCGGACAGGTGCTTGCTCGCGACGACGCCATCGCTCTCCGTCGCGCCGTGGCGACGCTCGACGCGCACCACCATGGCGTCCATGCGCCCCGAGCGGACGAGCACGCACTGGAAGTGCGGGGACAGCGCGGGGGTGGCGAGGACCTGCTCCTCGATCTGGGTGGGGAAGACGTTGACGCCGCGCAGGATCAGCATGTCGTCGCAGCGCCCGGTCACCTTCTCCATGCGCCGCATCGCGCGGGCGGTCCCGGGCAGCAGGCGCGTGAGGTCGCGGGTGCGGTAGCGGACCACCGGCAGCGCCTCCTTCGTCAGCGAGGTGAACACCAGCTCGCCCTCCTCGCCGTCGGGCAGCAGCTCGCCGGTCTCCGGGTCGACGATCTCCGGGTAGAAGTGGTCCTCCCACACGTGCAGGCCGTCCTTGGTCTCGACGCACTCGTTGGCGACGCCGGGGCCCATGACCTCGGAGAGGCCGTAGACGTCGACGGCGTGCATGTCGAGGCGCTGCTCCATCTCGGTGCGCATCGCGTCGGTCCACGGCTCGGCACCGAAGATGCCGACCTTCAGCGACGTGGCGGCGGGATCGACGCCCTGACGCTCCATCTCGTCGAGGATCGCGAGCATGTAGGAGGGCGTGACCATGATGATGTCGGGCTCGAGGTCGCGGATCAGCCGGACCTGGCGCTCGGTCTGCCCGCCCGAGACGGGCACGACGGTGCAGCCCAGCTTCTCGGCGCCGCCGTGGGCCCCGAGGCCCCCGGTGAACAGGCCGTAGCCGTAGGCGACGTGCACCATGTCCCCGCGGCGCCCGCCCGAGGCCCGGATCGAGCGGGCCATCACGTCGCCCCACACGTCGAGGTCGTGCTTCGTGGAGCCGACGACGGTGGGCTGGCCCGTCGTGCCGGAGGAGGCGTGGACCCTGGCGAGCTGGCGCCGCGGTACCGCGAGCATCCCGAACGGGTAGCTCTCCCGCAGCTCGCCCTTGGTGACG
>JBBSRD010000278.1:0-4234 GCA_038243415.1 Actinomycetales bacterium
CGTCAGCCTCGGCCACGAGACCCGCACCGACATCTGGCCCCACGGCTGCGGCCTGCGAGGCGGCCTCGACGCCGGTCCGCTCCTGGTCGTCCGCGACCGGAGCGAGGCCGTGAAGGAGGCCGTCCGTCGAGTGGTCGCCCTGTGCGTGATCGTGGCGGCCTGGACCTTTGACCGCGTCCCCGAGCCGGCGGGCCAGCCACGTCTCGACCACAGAGGCGCCTGCGTCGCCTGCTGGTGATCCGTGCACGGCGCCACCTCCCTAGAGTCGGATACGTGTGCTAACTACTACCGCATGGTGATCACGCGAGCAAGCCTTTTGGCCATGTCCTCGGGACTCCACCCGTCTGCCCCGGACGGGCACGACCGGTGACCAGGAACCACGGACTTGCGGGTGCCACGAGCGGCCTCCCGCTCGCTGGGAGAAGGACCCGGGGAGCAGGAGGAGGCCGAGGTCCCCCGCTCCCCGGGCGCCCTCACTCCGCGGCTGGCGCGGCGTCCTCGCCCACCGTCGGCAGGTAGCCCGGTGCCCGGCGAGCGCCGCTGGCCGCTTCGAACGCCGACGCGAGGCCGATGACGGCGGCGTCGTCCCAGCGGGTACCGATGAAGGAGACCCCCACCGGCAGGGCGCCCTGCGGTCCGGCGAAGCCCGCGGGGACGGTGACGCTCGGGTAGCCCGCGACCGCCGCCGGGGTGGAGGAGGCGTAGGCGAACCGGTCGCCCTCCCCGTCGACGCTGGCGTACCGCGTCACCCACGCCGGGGTGCTGGTCAGGGCCACGATCGCGTCCAGGTCGTCGTCGGGACCGGGCCCCTGAGCGAGCACGTCGTCGATCGACGCCTGGGCGAGCGCCTTCGCGTTCCCCCGCGCGGCGCGGATCTCCGGGCTGTCCGCCGGGGGAGCCTCGATCGCTGCCGTGAACAGCTCCTGCCCGAAGTACGCCAGCTCGACGGGGTCCTGCGCGTTGAAGTCCACGATCCCCCGAAGGTCCTTCGGGTGGTCGCCGGGGGAGGCTGCCAGGTAGGCGCCGAGGTCGCGGTCGAACTCGCTCACCAGCGCGGTGAAGCTGTCCGTCCCGATCTCGTCCTGGTCGGCGAGCCGCACCGGGACGAGCGTGGCGCCGGCTGCCTCCGCCTCGCTCTGGGCCGCGGCATAGACGGCTTCGGTGTCGTCGTCGACAGCGGCGGACTCCTGCGGCGACAGCGTCCACACCCCCAGGCGTGCCCCCTCCAGGGAGGCGGTCCGCAGCGACGCGGACAGGGCGCGCGGGGAGGCGTCGAGGCGAGCCTGGACGTCGAGGGGGATCTCCGTCGTGGCCGCGTCGAGCGGGTCGGTGCCCGAGACGACCTGCAGCAGCAGCGCGGCGTCCACGGCGTGGCGGGCGATCGCACCGGCGGTGTCCTGGTCCGCGGAGATCGGGACGATGCCCGTGCGGCTGACCAGCCCGAGCGTCGGCTTGATGCCCACCACGCCGTTCGCGGACGCGGGGCAGACGATGGAGCCGTCGGTCTCCGTGCCGACGGAGACCTGGGCGAGGGACGCCGCGACGCCGGCCGCCGACCCCGCGGACGAGCCGCAGGGGTTGCGGTCGAGCACGTAGGGGTTGGCGCTCTGCCCGCCGACGCCGCTCCAGCCCGACGTGGAGTCGTCGCCGCGGAAGTTGGCCCACTCCGAGAGGTTCGCCTTGCCGATGATGATCGCCCCGGCCGCCCGCAGCCGTGAGGTGATGGCTGCGTCGCCCGGCTCGTTGCCCAGCAGCGCCCGCGAGCCAGCCGTGGTGGGGAGGTCGCGGGTGTCGACGTTGTCCTTCAGCAGCACCGGGATGCCCTCCATGGCCGAGCGCGGGCCGTGCGCGGCGCGGTGGGCGTCGGAGGCGGCCGCGTCCGCGGCGGCGCGGGGGTTGCGGGCCAGCACCGCGCCGAGGTCCGCGTCGAGGGCGTCGATGCGGTCGGAGTAGGCCCCGACCAGCTGCGCGGACGACAGGTCGCCCGCGGCGATCCGTGCCTGGAGCTGCGGGATGGTCGCGGCGTCCAGGTCGAGGCCGCGGACCGGCAGCGTCCCGGCGCGCTCGGACGTGCCCCTCAGCGGGGAGGCCTCCGATGCGCCTCGCACCTCCTCGCCGCCGGCGCCGAACGCAGCACCCGGCAGGGCCACGGTGACGGCGACCGCCGCGGTGGCCACCAGCGCCCAGCGTGCAGGACTGACGGAGCGGGCGGTCTTGGCAGAGCGAGCAGGGCGTCGCGTCATCGTGGCTCCTCGATCGGTGGCCCCGCGTCATCGGGGTGGTACGCACCGTAAGGGTATTTTGCTCCGGCGGGGCGGGGCGACTCCTGATCCGTGAAGCTCGGTCGCTCTCCTGCGGCGGTGCGGACGGAGAGCCCCTCGAGCTGGTGCGGCGCTATCCCCTGCTCCCGCTCGTGGACGACTCCGGCAGCGCTGTCAACCAGCTGGGTCTGGAGGCCGCTGCGTCCCTGTGGACGCCAGAGCCGCCTCGGACGCGGGGCGGACGCGAGGACGCCGCCTCCGCGTCGCCGGCTGAGCACCTGGCACGACTCGACGAGTGGGTGCGGCGCGCTCGCCCGAGTCCCCGCGATGGTGGTTCGTCACGGACCGGGTGGGGATGCACCCGACCGCGCTGGCGGAGTCGCCGCTGTCCTTCCGCGATCGCGGTCGACTCTCAGCGTCCCCCCCGCGATGTCGATGCGGTCGAGGGATCCCTCCCCGGTACGGACGCCGAGGCGCAGCGGCACCTCGAGGGTGCGGCGCTCGACGTCGACGTCGACGTCGCCTCAGCCCGCTTCCTGCTGGCCTGGACGCTGGTCGCGTCCGGGGTCGAGACCGATGCCGACGACATCACCGTCCTCTACCGCCAGGTGGGGTTCACCACCGTGGAAGAGGGGCTGGAGCTGGTCGGGTCGACGAGCCGGGGACGCCCTGTCGCCGCGCGGACGCCGTTCCTGCTCGAGGAGATCGTCGCGAGCCTCGACGACGAGGGAGGGACCAGCAAGGCCTGAGCGGCCACGCCGGGACCACGGCGGCCGTCGCCCCGCTCGCAGCCCCCGCCGCGTGGGACGATGGCGCCCGTGCCACCCGCCACCTCGACGACCGCCAGCGCCGACTCCACCGTGAGCCCGGGCTCCACCGCCCCCGAGCTGCTGCGGAACTTCTGCATCATCGCCCACATCGACCACGGCAAGTCCACCCTCGCGGACCGGATGCTGCAGGTCACCGGGGTGGTCGACCCCCGGGCGATGCGCGCGCAGTACCTCGACCGCATGGACATCGAGCGCGAGCGCGGCATCACCATCAAGAGCCAGGCGGTCCGCATGCCGTGGGCGGTCACGACCGGCGCCGCCACCACCACCCACGCGCTCAACATGATCGACACCCCCGGCCACGTGGACTTCACCTACGAGGTCTCGCGCTCCCTGGCCGCCTGCGAGGGCGCCGTGCTGCTCGTCGACGCCGCCCAGGGCATCGAGGCGCAGACGCTCGCGAACCTGTACCTCGCCATGGAGAACGAGCTGGCGATCATCCCGGTGCTCAACAAGATCGACCTCCCCGCGGCGCAGCCCGAGCGCTACGCCGAGGAGCTCGCGTCCCTCGTCGGCTGCGAGCCCGGCGACGTGCTGCGGGTCTCCGGCAAGACCGGCGTGGGAGTGACCGAGCTGCTCGACCACATCGTGGAGATGATCCCGGCGCCCGTCGGCGACCCTGACGCCCCCACGCGCGCGATGATCTTCGACTCCGTCTACGACACCTACCGCGGCGTGGTCACCTACGTCCGCGTGGTCGACGGCCGCCTGGCCCCGCGCGAGAAGATCGTCATGATGTCGACGCGCGCCACCCACGACCTCCTCGAGATCGGCGTCAGCTCCCCGGAGCCGACGCCCACCGGCGGGCTCGGCGTCGGGGAGGTCGGGTACCTCATCACCGGCGTGAAGGACGTGCGCCAGTCCCGCGTGGGAGACACCGTCACGCTGTCCTCGCGGCCCTCGGAGATCACCGCGGGGGAGTACACCGACCCCAAGCCGATGGTGTTCTCCGGGCTCTTCCCGCTCGACGGGTCTGACTACCCGCTGCTGCGCGACGCCCTGGACCGCCTCAAGCTCAACGACGCGGCCCTGACCTACGAGCCGGAGACCTCCGTGGCCGTCGGCTGCGGGTACCCATCCGGTTACCTCGGCGTGATGCACCTGTTCATCACCGGCCACCGCCTGGGGCGGTATTGCGCCCTC
>JBBSRD010000279.1:0-4232 GCA_038243415.1 Actinomycetales bacterium
CGCTCGCGCAGGCCGAGCTGCAGCCCCGTCACGGCGACGGTCAGCAGGCAGGCGCCCAGCATGTGCAGCCACACCAGCGTGATGGGCACTGCCAGCGCGTACTGCACGTACCCCAGGAGCCCCTGGGAGAGAGTGACCACGAGCACCGCGCTCGCCCACCAGGCCGCCCGTCGGGGGGCGTCGGTGACGCGCAGCGCGACGTACAGACCGACCGCGAGCCCCAGGAAGAGCAGCACCAGGTCGGCATGGAGCCAGCTGATGGTGCGCGGGTCGATCGGCAGGCGCACCGGGTCCTCCGCGTCCCCCGCGTGCGGGCCGGCGCCGGTCACCGCGGTGCCCAGCACAAGCACGCCGGCAGCGACCACCGCGATCACCCCAGCCAGCTGGCGCAGCACCGGGTGGGCCTTCGTGGTGACCGGTCCGTCGCCCTCGCGGGCCCGCAGCAGCAGGAGCGTGGAGATGGCGACCAGCGCGATGGAGACCATGAAGTGCAGCATCACCGTCCACGGGGCCAGGCCGGTGAGCACCGTGATCCCGCCGATGCCGGCCTGGAGCAGCACGCCGAGCAGCGGCGCGCCGCCCAGCAGCCGCAGGCCCAGGGTCCGGCTCCGGAGGCGCCACACGGCCACGAGGGCCGCGATCACCAGGAGACCCACCACGAAGGTCAGGAGGCGGTTCCCGAACTCGATGTAGGCGTGGAACGGCGTCGCCGGCTCGAAGACGGGGGTGAAGGTGCCCGGCTCGCAGCGCGGCCAGGTCGAGCACCCGAGCCCTGAGCCGGTGAGGCGCACCAGCCCACCGGTCATGATGATGCCGATCTGCCCCACGAGGTTGGCCACGAGGATGCGGCGGGTCCAGCGCCCGACGGGCCCGGCGACGCGGGGCTGACCGGCCCACCCGCGCCGCAGCCCGGCCACGCCCCCCGAGCCAGCGGCGGCGTCGCCGTCGGTGCTCGCCCGGGGCCGGTACGTGATCTCGTCGGGACCGGTGGTGGTGGCTGGCGCGGTCACCCTCCCAGGGTAGGACAGCGCGGCGTCCGCTCCCGGCCCAGCGCCTGTGAGACCTCCCCCCGAGCCGGCCGGCCGCTCAGTCGGACCAGCGCACCCAGCGGGCCGCGGCGGCGCCGGCGACCACGGCCCAGGCGGCCATCACGAGCAGCGGCGCCACCGCGAGGCTGCCGTCGATCGACGCCGCTCTGGCGGCCTCGCCCATCGCGCCGGAGGGGAGCAGCGCCACGAGCCCGGCGATCGCGGGGGGCAGCACGGCGGCGGGCAGCAGCACCCCGGCCCCCAGCAGCAGGACGTAGAGCACGTTGGCGATCGCCAGCACGGCCTCGGCCCGGAGCGTCCCCGCCAGCAGGAGCGCGATCGAGACGAGCGACGCGGTGCCGAGCAGGAGGGCGAGCAGCAGGGCGGGCACGGCGGCGGCTCCCTGCTGCCACGGGCGCCAGCCGAGCGCGAGCGCGACGGACCCCAGCACCAGCACCTGCAGGACCTCGACGACCAGGACGGACCCGAGGCGCCCGGCGAGGAAGCCCCCTCGGCCCAGAGGCGTGGTCGCAAGCAGCCGCAGCACCCCGTAGCGGCGGTCGAAGCCGAGCGCGATGGCCTGCCCGGTGAAGGAGGTGCCGAGGACCGCCATCGCGAGGACCCCCGGGGCCACCACGTCTATCGGCGGCAGCCCCGCGAGGTCGGTGGGCAGGCCGAGGGCGGCGAGGGGCGCGTTGACGAGCACCAGGAGCGCGAGGACCGGGAACCCGAGGGAGACCAGCAGCTGCTCGCCGTTGCGCAGGAGGGTACGCGTGTCGAAGGCCACGGCCCGGGCGATGCGGCGCACCGGCGGGGCAGCGTCCCCGGCCGGGGTGAGGTCCAGCCCGGCCGGGCCGGCGCCGGCCTCGCGGAGCGCGGGGGACGGCGCCTCGGGGGCGCTCACGGGCGCCCCCGTCGTCCGCGCCGACCCCGTGGGGGAGGGGCTGCGGCGGCCGCGGTGGGCTCGTGCAGGTCACCGCCGGAGAGCTCGAGCACCACGTCCGCGAGGGAGCGCGAGCCCACCCGCAGACCGCGGGGCATGACGGTGCGGGCGGCGCACCAGGAGGTCACGGTCGCGAGCACCTGCGGGTCGATGACGCCGACCCCGCGCGGCACCACCTCGTAGGAGCCGGGACGCACCTCGGTGGCCACCACGGTCGTGGGCAGGGCGCCGCGCAGCGGTCGGAGGTCCAGGCCGGCGGGCGCCCCGAAGGTCAGGCGGTCCTGGCCGTCGCCCGTGAGCTCGTCGACGGTCCCGCTGGCGGCGACGACACCGCCGGCGAGCAGCACCACGGTGTCCGCGAGGGCCTCGACCTCCTCCATCGAGTGCGACGTCAGGACGACGGCGACCCCGGCGTCCCTCAGGCCGGTCAGCAGGTCCCACACGCTGCGGCGGCCCGCGAGGTCGACCCCGGCGCTGGGCTCGTCGAGAAGCACCAGGTCGGGGCGCCCCACCACGGCGCACGCCAGGGCGAGGCGCTGGCGCTGACCACCGGAGAGGCGGCGCACCGTGGTGCGCGCGAACGCGTCGATCCCCAGCACGCCTGCGAGGACCCCGACGTCGAGGGGCTGGCGGTGCAGCGAGGCGACGTGGCGCAGCACGGCCAGGGAGGGCGCGCCGCCGGGGAGCCCGCCGTCCTGGAGCATCACCCCGACGCGGGCGCGCAGCCCGGCGTCGTGCGGGTCGAGGTTGAGGACGCGCACGGTCCCGGCGTCGGGGCGGCGCAGGCCGGCGACGCACTCGAGCGTCGTGGTCTTCCCGGCGCCGTTGGGTCCCAGCACCGCGGTCACGGCGCCGGCGTCCGCGGCGAAGGAGACGCCTCGGGCGGCCACCACGTCGCCGTAGCGCTTGGCGAGGGCGTCGACGACGAGGGCGGGGCCGTCCGCGTCGTCGCGGGGCGGGGGCGGCGGTGACGGCGCACCCGTGGGGACGGTCGCCGCGGCAGAGCTCACGGACGGAGTGTACGAGCGGGAGGCTGCTGCCTGCCGGGCCGAGCGCGTCCACCGCGGAGCGTCGAGGGGGCGCCCGGGCGCCCGGGATGGTTTTACGGCATGCTGGTGTTGTGCAAATCATGACCTCCGTGGAGCAGGACGCCGTCGGCGCACCGGTCTCCGCGCTGGCCAGCGCGACCCGTCAGCGGGTCCTCGCCGCGGTCGCCGCGGAGGGACCCGTCACCGCGGGCGCGCTCGCCGGCCGTGTGGGTCTCACCCCCGCTGCGGTCCGCCGCCACCTCGACGCGATGGTCGACGCCGGCCTCCTGCGCGGCGGCGAGCTCGTCCGCACGGGTGGCCGCGGTCGTCCCGCGACGGCGTTCAGCGCCACCGACGCGGGCCGCTCGGCCGTGACCGGGTCGCTGCGGGGGGCTGCCAAGGAGGGCAGCGACCTCGCCGCTGCGGCGCTGCGCCAGCTGGCGGCGGTGGCCGGCCGCGGAGCGGTCCAGGCCGTCGCCGAGCAGCGGGCGTCGGCGATGGCGGCCCGCTGCTCCGGCGCCGTCGAGGCGGCCGGGGACGACATCGCCGACCGCGCCGAGGCGCTCGCCGAGGTGCTGAACCGCGACGGGTACGCCGCCAGCTCCCGCGCGGTCGCCCCCGCAGCCCAGCACCGCACCGCACCCGCTGGCGGAGGAGCCCGCCCCGGTGCGACCATGGCACCGTCGGCGGTGCAGCTGTGCCAGGGCTCGTGCCCGGTGCAGAGCGTCGCCACCGAGTTCCCCGAGCTCTGCGAGGCCGAGACCGCGGCCTTCGCCGACCTGCTCGGCACCCACGTCCGACGCCTGGCCACCCTGGCGCACGGAGAGCACGTGTGCACCACGCACGTGCCACTGCTGGCCGTCGGCAGCCACCGCCGCCGCGCGCCACGACCTGCGCCGCAGCCGGGCGCCACCCGTACCACCACCGACGACCTCACCGACCAGAGCCCCACCACCGGAGGGACCGCACCATGACCACCACCGCAGAGCCGACGCCCACGGCGCCCGCGCCGAACGACATCGAGTCGCGCAACCCCGAGCTGGCCGGCCTGGGCACGTACCAGTACGGCTGGTCGGACTCCGACGCCGCCGGGTCGATCGCCAAGCGCGGTCTCTCCGAGCAGGTCGTCCGTGACATCTCCGCGCTCAAGAACGAGCCCGAGTGGATGCTCCAGACCCGCCTCAAGGGCCTGAAGATGTTCTACAAGAAGCCGATGCCGGACTTCGGCAGCGA
>JBBSRD010000280.1:0-4225 GCA_038243415.1 Actinomycetales bacterium
CTGCTTGCGGCACAAGGGGCAGTGCAGACCGCGGAAGAACACCACGAGGGAGAAGCGGCCGTCCGCTCCCGTCCCGAGCAGGAGATCATCGGTGCTGCCGCCGGAGGTCAGGGGCAGCGAGAGGGCAGGCGCGGTCGCGGTGGGGGTGAGGGTCATGCTCGGACAACCGCTGCGCCACGATGGACGATTCCTGACCGTTGCCACGATCAGCGCCCGGTTGGGCACCAGCGGGCCTCGCTGACCCCGAGGCCCGTGCACTGCCCACCACGTCGTCGGGCTGATCGCCCCCCGGCGGTCCAGGTGTGTGCGGTGGGTGCCGGTCGGCGGCGTCGAGGGCTTTTCGGACCGCGGTGGGGATGAGGCCGCGGTCCGAGACGTCGTCGCCGTCGCTGCGGGCCGGGCAGCGACGGAGCGGTCCGCGGGAGACCGCGTCAGCCCGGGTCGGGCCAGCGCTCCTGCGCGTGGGCGGCGCGCCAAAACTGGAGCTCGTATCGGGTGGCGGTGGTGAAGGCGGCGAGCATCGCTGCGTCCTCCTGCGCGTGGGCCGCTGCGCACGCGTCGGCGACGTCGCACGCGCCCTGCGCGCCGGCCTGGAAGGCGGGGTCCCCGTAGGCGTCCACCCACCGCCGGTAGGGGTGGGCATCGCCGCCCCCGGACGTGGCCGACGCCGCGGCCGACAGGCGCGCTCCGACGTCGGCGTAGACCCAGAAGCACGGGAGGACAGCAGCCACCCCGACGGGGTAGGGCGCCGTGGCGGCGGTAGCCACCAGGTAGGAGACGTAGCCCAGCGTGGTGGGGGAGGGTTCGGCGCGGGCCCCGCCACGCGCCCGGGTGGCCGCGCCCAGCGCCGGTTCGGACAGCAGGTCGGCGTGCAACGCCCCCTCCTCGGTGGCCGCCGCGGCCGCCGAGCGGGCCCAGAGCCCCGACTGCTCCGGGTCGGGCGCCCTGGCCGCCAGCAGGGCCAGCGCCCGGGCGTACCCGACCAGGTAGATCGCGTCCTGCTCCAGGTAGTGCGCGAACGCCTCGACCGCCAGGGTGCCGTCGGCCAGCTCGCGCAGGAACGGCAGCGCGTCGATCGCCGCGCGCACGCCGGCGGTCGCCTCCCACGTCCGGGCGGTGAACGAGCCGGCGGGACGCTCGGCCACCACGCCCGGGCTCGCGGGCAGGGGCGCGAGCGGCGGTCCGGCGCTCACGGCCACCACCGCGCCATGTGGTGCACGGGCCCGTGACCGGAGCCCACGCCCAGCGACGCCCCGGCCTTCAGCGCTTCCTGCAGATAGTCCCGGGCGGTCTCCACCACGCCGGGCAGCGTCGCGAGCAGGTCCGACAGGTCGGAGTCGGCGGGCCCGCGCCCGCAGGGGGATGCGCCCGCCTGCTCGTGCGCGCGCCGTGCCAGCAGGGCGGCCAGCGCCGAGGACAGCGTGCACCCCGTGCCGTGGGTGGACGCCGTGGCCACGCGCGGGCGCCGGGTGAGCGTGGTCCCCGCCGCGGTGACCAGCACGTCCACGCTCTCGGCCCCCTCGAGGTGACCGCCCTTGACCAGCACCGCCGCCGGACCCAGGTCCAGCAGCGCCCGGGCCTGCTCTGCCAACCCCTGCTCGTCGTCGGCGACCGACGTGCCCAGCAGCGCCGCGGCCTCGGGGGCGTTGGGGGTGACCAGGTCGGCCAGGGGCAGCAGGCGCTCGCGCAGCGCGCGCACCGCGCCGTCGTCGGCCAGCGCGTCGCCGCTGGTGGCCACCATCACCGGGTCGCACACCACCGGTCCGACCTCGCGGCGCCCCAGCACGTCCGCGACGGCCCCGACCGCGCCGGCGTCGGGCAGCATCCCGATCTTGGTGGCGTGGACGGTGAGGTCGTCGAGCAGGGTGTCCAGCTGCTGCTCCACGAAGGCCGCCGGGACGGGGTGGACGCCGGTGACGCCCCGGGTGCTCTGCGCGGTCAGGGCGCTGACCACCACGGTCCCGTACACCTCCAGCGCGGCGAAGGTCTTCAGGTCCGCGGCGATCCCGGCGCCCCCGCTCGGGTCGCAGCCAGCGATGCTCAGCGCCACGGCCGCGCTCACGGCAGCAGCGCCCGCGCCGCGGCGCCCGGGTCGGGGGCGGCGCACACCGCCGAGACCACGCACAGCCCGTCGACCCCGGCCGCGCGCACGGACGGCGCCCGTGTGGCGTCGATGCCGCCGATCGCCGCCGTCGTCAGCCCGACCGCGCGGGCGCGGGCGGCCAGGGAGGCCAGCACCTCCAGCCCGATGCCCGTCGTGGCGCCGGCCTTGGTCGCCGTCGGCCACACCGGGCCGAGGCCCACCAGGTCCAGGGTGCCAGCGGGCAGGGCCAGTGCGGCGTCCATCTCCGCCTGCGAACCGACCGAGAGCCCCACCAGCAGGCCGGGCCCCACCCTGGCGCGCACCTCGCGGGCGGGCAGGTCCGCCCGCCCCAGGTGCACCCCGTCGGCCCCGGCCAGCAGGGCCACGTCGACGGCGTCGTCGACCACCACCGCGACGTCGCGCCGGTCGGCCAGCACGCGCTGCACCGCGCGCACCAGCGCCAACAGGTCCCGGTCGCCGGCACCTTTGGCGCGCACCTGCACCGCGGTGACGCCGCCGCGCACGGCGGCGGCCACCACCTCGGGCACCGAGCGCGGCGCGCACAGCGCGTCGTCGGTGACCAGGTACAGCGTCGAGTCCAGGCGCACCTCCACGGAGGGGGTCGTGCCGTCAGTCATCGGCGCGCATGCCCGCGGCGGAGAGGGCGTCGGGCCCGGTGGCGTCCAGCGCGTCCAGCCACGCGATCGCGAAGGACCCCGGCCCGTCGCAGGCCGCGGCCGCGACCTCGGCAGCGACGGCCACGTGAGCGTGAGCGGCCACCGCGGCCACCAGGGGGTCGTCGACGACCGCGGCGTAGGCGGCGACCACCGCCCCCAGCGCGCAGCCGGCTCCCGTGGTGCGGGTCAGCAGCGCGTCGCCGCCCCCGACGCGCACCACGCGCTCGCCGTCGGTGACCAGGTCGACCGCGCCGCTGACCGCGACGGCCCCGCCGGTGCGCCGCGCCAGCGCGCGGGCAGCCTTTAGCGCCTCGTCTACGCCGGAGGTTGCGTCAGTACCGCGCCCGCCCAGCCCGGCGAGCCCACCGACGGCGCCCTCCAGGGCGATCACCTCGGAGGCGTTGGCCCGCACCACCGACGGCCGGTGCTCGAGCAGCTCCACGGCCAGGGTGGTGCGGAAGGCCAGCGGCCCGACGGCCACGGGGTCCAGCACCCAGGGGCGCCCGTGCTCAGCGGCGCCCGCCGCGGCCAGGCGCATGGCCGCCGCCGTGCCGTCGTCAGGGGTGCCGAGGTTGACCAGCACCGCGGAGGCGATGGCGGCGAACCCCGCGGCCTCGTGGGGGTTGTCCACCATCGCCGGGGAGGCGCCGATCGCCAGCAGCGCGTTGGCGGTGATGGTGGAGACCACCCGGTTGGTCAGGCACTGCACCAGCGGCGCGGCCTCGGCGAGCGACGCCCTGGCCGAGGCCAGCGCTGCGCGATCGGGCTGGGCGGCGCTGGCCAGGCGGTCGGGCCCGGCGTTGGCCGGGGCGTCGGTCGGGACGGGATCGGGCGTGCTGCTCATGGGTGACATCCCTCCGCCAGAATGATCTGGACAGGTTCAACGGGTCTGCTCTCAGCCCTGGTGGGCACCCCGGTCACGAGGCTCTGACGTTACCAGGGCCCCGCCCCGTCGGTTTCAGCATCCGGTGCTACGAGGGAGGCGAACTGAGGGCGTGTGGAGGAAGGCGGCTGAGGTGACAGCTGAACCGTGGTGTGGTGACACTGGGTGATGGCGTCTTCCCCGGCCAACCTCCGGCGTGCCAAGCCTTATCCCTCCGACACCACCGACGATCAGTGGGTGATCATCGCGCCCTACGTCACGACCACGGCCGAGTCCGGGCCCGGCAGCAAGGGCGGTCGGCCGTTGGACTACGACCGTCGGGAGATCATCGATGTGATCTTCTACGAAAACCTCACCGGCTGTCAGTGGCCCTACCTGCCTCACGACTCCCCCCTCACGACCCGGTGTACCGCTACTTCCGGATGTGCAGTCGTGACGGCACACTGACCCAGATCCACGACGCCTTGCGCAAGGCGGTGCGCCGAGCGAACCCGCTTCCCGAGGGTGTGACTGATCGGGGCGAGGGGTCCGACACCGATGACGACGATGCTGGCGCAGCTGGCGCCAGCGGCGGGACACGTC
>JBBSRD010000281.1:0-4194 GCA_038243415.1 Actinomycetales bacterium
AGGCGACCGCCTCGCGGATGCCGTCGTAGGCGTCCTGCGGGGTGGAGACGCTCATGACCCGCAGGCCCTGGGGGGGGGCGCAGTAGGACTCGGGGGAGGCGGAGTGGTGCTCGGCGGCGCCGATGCCCCCGCCGACGGGCACCCGGATGGTGATCGGCACGCGGACCGCCCCCGCCGTGCGCGCGTGCAGGCGGGCGACCTGGCTGACGATCTGGTCGAACGCGGGGTAGATGAACCCGTCGAACTGGATCTCGCACACCGGCCGGTACCCACGGTAGGAGAGACCGACGGCCGTGCCGATGATGCCGGACTCCGCCAGCGGGGTGTCCAGCACGCGACGGGCGCCGAAGTCGCGCTGCAGCCCGTCGGTGATGCGGTAGACACCGCCGAGCGCGCCGACGTCCTCGCCCATGACGATGACCTTCTCGTCGCCCTCCAGGGACTCGCGCAGGCCGGCGGTGATAGCGGCGCCGAGCGTCATGGTGGTCATCGCTGTCCCTGCTCGTCGGTGGCGTCCGAGGCGTCTGCGGCGTCGAAGGCCGCCAGGTACCGGGCGTGCTGGGCGCGCTGCGCCGTCATCGCGGTGTGCGGCTCGGCGTAGACGTGGTCGAAGGCGGCCAGCGGGTCCGGGTCGGCCAGGGTGCTCACCCCGGAGCGCATCGCCGTGTCGATGGCGCCGACCCGCTGGGCCACGCCCGCGCGCACGTCGTCCGTGAGGACGCCCCGCGCCGCCAGGTAGGCGTCGAGGCGGGCGATCGGGTCGCGCTGCTTCCACGCGTCGAGCTCGGCGGGGTCGCGGTAGCGGGTGGGGTCGTCCGCGGTGGTGTGCGGGCCCATCCGGTAGGTCAGGGCCTCGATGAAGGTGGGCCCGCCGCCGGACCGTGCCCGGGCGAGGGCCTCGCGGGTGACGGCGAGCACCGCCAGGACGTCGTTGCCGTCGACCGAGACCGCCGGGATGCCGAAGCCCCTGGCCCGCCCGGCCAGGCTCGCGTGGGTCTGCAGCGCGACCGGCTCGGAGATGGCCCACTGGTTGTTCTGGCAGAAGAACACCACCGGGGCGGTGTAGGTGGCGGCGAAGACCATGGCCTCGGAGACGTCGCCCTCGCTCGTGGCGCCGTCACCGAAGTAGGCGATCGCCACGGAGCCGTCGCCGTCGCCGTCCTCGAAGGAGACGCCCATGGCGTAGCCGACGGCGTGCAGCGTCTGCGCGCCGATGATGACCTGCGGCGTCGCCATGCCGTACGCGTGGGGGTCCCAGCCGCTGGCGCTCACGCCGCGCCACACCCGCAGCAGGTCGAGCACCGGGATCCCGCGGCAGTGGGCCACGGCGTGCTCGCGGTAGCTGGTGAACGCGAAGTCGTCGCTGCGCAGCGCCCTGGCCGAGCCGATCTGGGCTGCCTCCTGACCGAGCAGCGGCGGCCAGAGGGCGAGCTGCCCCTGACGCTGCAGGAGCGTGGCCGTGGCGTCGATGCGGCGGACCGCCGTCATGTCCTCCCACAGCGAGACCAGCGCGGCGTCGTCGACGTCGGTCACCTGGGCCTCGTAGGAGGAGCGGCCGGCGCGCGCGCCGTCGGCGTCGATCAGCCGCACGGTCTCCCGGGGCTCCGGGGCGAGCGGGCCGCTCGGGCCGTCGCGGGTGAGCTTGCGCGCTGCAGGGCGCATCCCCACGGGTGGAACATCGATCACTGAGTGCGACATCGCCGTCTGCCTCCGTTGGTGCACCCCTGACCTCGCCGCCCACCACCGTCCTGGTGCGCGGGGAGAGATCACGACTGCTTCGTCGAGTGCTCGGTGACGTTACGCCTCGCTGATCGATCCGCGCAAGAGACGCCACGCCGATAGTGCACTCTGCACTCGTCAGGGGGGCGGATCGATGATCAAGCGCTGCTAGCGTCGACGAGGTGCGCGCTCTCGACGACGTCGACCTCCGTCTGCTCCTCGCTCTCGTCGAGGCCCCACGTGCCAGCGCGGTGGCGCTCGCTGAGCGCCTGGGCCTCAGCCGCAACACCGTGCGGGCCCGCCTGAACGCCGTGATCCGTGACGGAGGGTTGCTCTCCTTCGACCGGTGCATCGCCCCCGAGGCCGCCGGGTGCCCGCTGACGGCCTTCATCACCCTGCAGGTGCGCCAGCGCCTCCTCACCGAGACCATCGCCGAGATCGCCAAGATCCCCGAGGTCGTCCAGGCCCACGGCGTCACGGGCTCCGCCGACCTGCTCGTCCGCGTCTCCTGCGCCTCCAGCGCCGACCTCTTCCGCGTCGAGGAGGCCATCCTCGGCAGCCCCGGCGTCGAGCGCGCCGAGACCGCGCTCGGGGTCAGCGAGGTCATCCCCTACCGCATGGTGCCCCTGCTCCAGCAGCGCCTCGAGGAGCACGGCTCGCGCTGATAACGTCCGCGGAGCAAGGCCGGCGACGACGCCACGGCCTGCGAAGGAGGACACGTGGAAGCGTTGAGCACGGCGGTCCGTCCTGCCTCGCCCGAGACCGCAGCGAACGCCGACGCCCAGCGGGCGCTGGTCGCCGACCTCCGCGATCGCCTCGCCCGCGCTGTCGCCGGCGGGCCGGAGGCCTCGCGCCAGCGCCACGTGGCGCGCGGGAAGATGCTGGTGCGCGACCGCATCGACGCCCTGCTGGACCGCGGCAGCCCCTTCCTGGAGATCGGGGCGCTCGCGGCCAGCGGCATGTACGGCGACCAGTGCCCGGCCGCCGGGGTGGTCGCGGGCATCGGGCTCGTCCACGGCCGGCCGGTCATGGTGGTGGGCAACGACGCGACGGTCAAGGGCGGCTCCTACTACCCGATGACGGTCAAGAAGCACCTGCGCGCTCAGGAGATCGCCGCGGAGAACCACCTCCCGTGCCTGTACCTCGTGGACTCCGGCGGCGCGTACCTGCCGATGCAGGACGAGGTCTTCCCCGACCGCGAGCACTTCGGGCGCATCTTCTACAACCAGGCGCGGATGTCCTCCCGCGGCATCGCGCAGATCGCCGCGGTGATGGGCTCCTCGACCGCCGGCGGCGCCTACGTGCCGGCCATGAGCGACGAGAGCGTCATCGTCCGCGACCAGGGCACGATCTTCCTCGGCGGACCGCCGCTGGTGAAAGCCGCGACCGGTGAGGTCGTCACCGCCGAGGACCTCGGCGGCGGGGTCACGCACACCACGCTCTCCGGGGTGGCCGACCACCTCGCCGACGACGACGCGCACGCGCTGGGGATCCTGCGGGACGTGGTGGCGACGCTGCCGCCGCCGGGAGCCCCCGCGTGGGAGCGGCGGGAGAGCGCCGAGCCGCTGCACCCGCCGGAGGAGCTCTACGGCGTGGTGCCGACCGCTCTGACGGTGCCCTACGACGTGCGCGAGGTCGTCGCCCGCCTCGTCGACCGCAGCGAGCTCCACGAGTTCAAGGCCGGCTACGGCTCCACGCTGGTCACCGGCTTCGCCCACCTGGACGGGCACCCCGTCGGCATCGTGGCCAACAACGGGGTGCTGTTCAGCGAGTCGGCGATGAAGGGCGCGCACTTCGTGGAGCTCTGCGACCAGCGGGGCATCCCGCTGGTCTTCCTGCAGAACATCACCGGCTTCATGGTCGGGCGCGCCTACGAGGCCGGGGGGATCGCCAAGCACGGCGCGAAGATGGTCACCGCCGTCGCCTGCGCCAGGGTCCCCAAGATCACCGTGGTCATCGGCGGCTCGTTCGGCGCCGGAAACTACTCCATGAGCGGGCGGGCGTACTCCCCGCGGTTCCTCTTCATGTGGCCCGGCGCGCGCGTCTCGGTGATGGGCGGTCCGCAGGCCGCCGCAGTGCTCTCGACGTTGAAGCGCGACCAGGTCGAGGGGTCCGGCGGGGAGTGGAGCGCGCAGGAGGAGCAGCAGTTTCAGGCCCCGATCCGCGCTCAGTACGAGGAGGAGGGCAGCCCGTACCACTCGACCGCCCGCCTCTGGGACGACGGCGTCATCGACCCCGCCGACACCCGCACGGTGCTCGGTCTCGCGCTCGACGTCTGCGCCGCGGCGCCGCTCGCGGACGTCTCCTACGGCGTCTTCCGGATGTGATCGGCATGTCCACGATGTTCACCTCCGTCCTGGTCGCCAACCGCGGCGAGATCTCCTGCCGCGTCATCGCCACCCTGCGCCGTCTCGGGATCGCCTCGGTCGCCGTCCACTCCGACGACGACGCGGGGGCCCGCCACGTCGACCTCGC
>JBBSRD010000282.1:0-4191 GCA_038243415.1 Actinomycetales bacterium
GGTGAGGCGGCGCTGCTGGATGTGATGGCCGGCGCGGTGCAGATGGGCATCAAGTACGTCTCTGTCTACGCGTTCTCCACAGAGAACTGGAAGCGCAGCCCCGAGGAGGTGCGCTTCCTCATGGGGTTCAACCGCGACGTGATCCGGCGCCGCCGCGACGTCATGCATGAGTGGGGCGTGCGGGTGCGCTGGTCGGGCCGGCGCCCGCGGCTGTGGCGCAGCGTGCTCTCCGAGCTGGAGCGCGCCGAGGAGCTCACCGAGGCCAACGACGTCGTCACCCTGACGATGTGCGTCAACTACGGCGGCCGCGCCGAGATCGCCGACGCGGCCAGGGCGCTGGCCGAGCAGGTGGCCGCCGGGCGCCTCGACCCGCGGCTCATCGACGAGCGGGCGATCGCCCGCCACCTCGACGAGCCCGACCAGCCCGACGTCGACATGTTCCTGCGCACCGGCGGCGAGCAGCGCACGTCGAACTTCATGCTCTGGCAGTCCGCCTACGCGGAGATGGTGTTCATCGACGACGCCTGGCCCGACGTGGACCGCCGCACCCTGTGGCGCGCGGTCGAGACCTACGCGCGCCGTGACCGCCGCTACGGCGGGGCGATCGACGCCCCCGGCGCCTGACGGTCCCCGGAGGACCGGAGCCCGCTGAGCGCGAGAACCGGCTGAGCGCAAGAACCGCCCGACCTCAGCGCAGCGGACGGGCGGTTCTTCGTGAGGGGCGGTCTCAGCTGGAGACGGCGGCCTTCAGCTTGCTGCCGGCGCTGAGCTTGACGCCGGTGGACGCCGGGATGGTCAGCTCCTCGCCGGTGCGCGGGTTGCGGCCCGAGCGCTCGGCGCGCTGCACGGTCTCGGCGGTGAGGTAGCCGGTGATCTGGACCTTCTCGCCCTTGGCGAGCGACTCACCGAGCACGTCGGTGAAGGCGCTGAGCACGGCGTCCGCCTGGTCCTTGCTGACCTTGGCGCGGTCGGCGAGAGCGGTGACGATGTCGGCACGGTTGACGGTCACGGGATGTTCCTCCTGATGGTTCGGGGCCTGCTGACGTCCCACAGTGTTGCGCATCGGCGAGGATCCGCCGATCAGACGGCAGATCCTGTCCCCGGACGGGCGTCTGCTACAGGCTCCTGGGCCCTCAGTCGTGGGTCGAGAGCTCGTGGGCGCGGTGGCTGGCCGGCTCCAGCTGGAAGGTGGAGTGCTCGACGTCGAAGTGCTCGGCCAGGCAGTGCTGCAGCGCGTCGAGCAGCTGAGCGCTCCCGGCGCGGTGCAGCACGTCGTCGTCGACGACCACGTGGGCGGTGAGCACCGGCAGGCCCTCCGTGATGGACCAGGCGTGCACGTCGTGCACGTCGAGGACGCCCTCCACGGAGCAGACGTGCGAGCGGACCTCTGCGAGGTCGATGGAGCGCGGCACGGTCTCGAGCAGGACGTCGAGGGCGTCGCGCAGCAGCCACCAGGCGCGCGGCGCGATCATCGCGGCGATCACCAGGGAGGCGATCGGGTCCGCGGGCGTCCAGCCGGTGAGCGCGATGACCCCGCCCGCCACCACGACGGCGACGGAGCCCAGCAGGTCGCCGAGGACCTCCAGGCGGGCGCCGCGCATGTTGATGGACTGCCCCGGTCCCGTGCTCAGCACCACCAGCGACACCGCGTTGACCACCAGACCGATGCCGGCGGCGACGAGCAGCGGGCCCGGGGTGATCTCGGTGGTGTCCTGCAACCGCTGGACCGCCTCGATCACGACGAACAGGACGATCCCCATGAGCAGCACGGCGTTGGCGCTCGCGGCGAGGACCTCGCTGCGTCGCCACCCGAACGTGGTGCGCGCCCCGGCGGGGCGGGTGGCCATGGTGGCCGCCACCAGCGCGAGCACCAGTCCGACGGCGTCGGTGAGGACGTGCCCGGCATCGGCCAGCAGCGCCAGGGACCCGGTGAGGGCGGCGCCGACCAGCTCCACGACCAGCGCGACCAGCGCGAGGGCCAGGGCGATGACCAGCCGGCCGCGCCCGGCGCCGGCTGCCGCGTGGCTGTGGCCGTGGTTCGCTCCCATGCCCCCATCGTGCCGGGACACCCCCGAGGCGGCGAGCACCGCCGCCCGTCCGGGCTGGCCGGTTCCAGGTCGGTATCAGGATCGACGGTTACCGTGGGCGCGTGGCTTCGAAGAACAGCAGCGGCTCGAGCGTCAAGGACCAGAAGAGCGCAGCCCGCGAGAAGGTCAGGGCGATGCAGGAGGCGCAGCGGCGCAAGGACCGCCGCACGCGGGCGCTGATCATCAGCGCCGGCGCGATCATCGCTGCGGTCCTCATCACCATCGGAGTCGTCGCCATCACGAACGTGCAGAAGGACGACGCCGCGAAGGGCGCGAACCTCGAGAAGGTCGTCGAGCCGGCCGGCGTGAGCGAGACCGGCGGGATCGCCGCCGCGGGCCCGGACGGCGCGCAGCCGCCCGTCAAGGTCGTGGAGTACCTCGACTACCAGTGCCCCGCCTGCGCGCAGTTCGACCTCACGGTGGGGCCCTACCTCAAGGAGCAGGTGGCGGCGGGGGCCGTCGAGCTGGAGTACCACCCGCTGGGCTACCTCGACCAGTTCTCCTCCGGCACCCGCTACTCCACGCGGTCCGCCAACGCGGCCTACTGCGTGGCGGGCTCGGACGGCGGCGACATCGTGAAGTTCTCCGACACCCTCTACGCGCAGCAGCCGCCCGAGAACGCCAACGGGCTCCCCGACGCGGACCTGGTGAAGGCCGCGAAAGACGCCGGGGCGGGTGACGACGTCGAGAAGTGCATCACCAGCGAGACGCACAGCGGTTACGTCACCGAGAAGAGCCAGGAGACCTCCGAGCTCGAGGACGGGAAGGGTCAGAAGCTCGTCCAGGGCACGCCGACGGTCGTCGTCGGGGGGGACGTCGTCGCGAATCCGACGATCGCCAACGTCCAGGCGGCGATCGAGGGCGCCACGAAGTGAGGGTCGAGAGCCCGTCCCGCGAGCGGGAGCCCGGGATGGCGACCGACGACGAGGCCGTCGCCCAGGACCTCTCGACGGGGACCGGCGCGGCCCCCCGCTCTCTCGGGTGGCTGCTCACGATCGGCGGGGCCATCGGCTTCATCGCCTCGTTCGTGCTGACCGTCGAGCGATTCCGGCTCGCCGAGAACCCGGAGTACGTCCCGAGCTGCACCCTCGGATCGGTGTTCTCCTGCGGCTCGGTCATGGCCAGCGCGCAGGCAGCGCTGTTCGGTTTTCCCAACCCGCTGCTGGGCATCGCTGCCTTCGCGGTCGCCGCGACCCTGGGGCTGCTCGTCGTCTCCGGGGCCGCGCTGCCGCGCTGGGTGTGGGTCGGCCTGCAGGTGGGCATCACCGCCGGGATCGCCATGGTGGGCTGGCTCGTCTGGTCGAGCCTCTACAGCATCGGTGCTCTCTGCCCCTACTGCATGGTGGTGTGGGCGATGGTCATCCCGATGTTCTGGTCGGTCACCGCCACGAACCTCGAGCGCGGGGTCATCCCCACCCCGTCCGGTGCGCGCGGCGCCGTCACCGCGCTGAGCGACTACCGGCTCATCGCGATCGTGGCGTCGTTCCTGCTCGTGACGGTCCTCGTCGCGGCCCGGTTCTGGACGTCCCTGACCTCGGTGCTCTGAACCGCAGCAGCAGCGGCGAACCGCCCCGGCCCTGCGCCGGCGCGGCGGCTAGCCTGGCGCTTCCGCCGACACCCAGCCGGAGAGGGACCTCCCCATGGCCAGCAAGCCCGCGTCCACCATCGACACCGTCGTCAACCTCTGCAAGCGCCGGGGGTTCGTCTTCCCCGCCGGTGAGATCTACGGGGGCACCCGCTCCGCGTGGGACTACGGGCCGCTGGGGGTGGAGCTCAAGGAGAACATCAAGCGCGCCTGGTGGCGCTCGATGGTCACGTCCCGCGACGACGTGGTGGGCCTGGACTCCTCGGTGATCCTGCCGCGCCAGGTGTGGGTCTCCTCCGGCCACGTGGGCGTCTTCACCGACCCTCTGACCGAGTGCCAGAGCTGCCACCGGCGCTTCCGCGCGGACCATCTCGAGGAGGAGTTCACCTCGCGCAAGGGCCGCGCCCCGAAGGACGGGCTCGACGAGATCACGTGCCCGAACTGCGGCACTCGGGGGGAGTGGACCGAGCCCAAGGACTTCAACATGATGCTGAAGACCTACCTGGGCCCCGTCGAGGA
>JBBSRD010000283.1:0-4151 GCA_038243415.1 Actinomycetales bacterium
CCCGGGCGGCGCGGCGTTCTACGGCCCCAAGGTCTCGGTGCAGGCTCGCGACGCCATCGGGCGCACCTGGCAGATGTCGACGATCCAGCTCGACTTCAACCTGCCCGAGCGCTTCGGCCTGGAGTACGCCGCCGCCGACGGCTCCCGCCAGCGCCCCGTGATGATCCACCGTGCGCTCTTCGGCTCCATCGAGCGGTTCTTCGCGGTGCTCCTCGAGCACTACGCGGGCGCGCTGCCCCCGTGGCTCGCCCCGGTCCAGGTGGTGGGGGTCCCGGTGGCGGACGAGTTCGCCCCGCACCTGCTCGCCGTCGCCGCCACGCTGCGCCGCGCCGGGGTGCGCGTCGAGGTCGACCTCTCCGACGACCGGATGCCCAAGAAGATCAGGACGCACTCCAAGGGCAAGGTGCCGTTCGTGCTGATCGCCGGCGGCGACGACGTCGAGGCCGGAGCGGTGTCCTTCCGCTACCGCGACGGCACCCAGGACAACGCGGTGCCCGTGGCCGAGGCCGTCGAGCGCATCGTCGCCGCGATCTCCTCCCGGGTGCAGGTGTGAGCGGGACCCCGCTGCCACCGGCTGAGGACGAGGCCACCCTCGCCGGGGAGGCCGACGGGTTCGAGCGGCTGTGGACGCCCCACCGGATGGTCTACATCAGCGGTGAGAGCAAGCCCGCGCCGGGCGGGGAGGACCACGACTGCCCGTTCTGCCAGGCGCCGTCCCGCACCGACGAGGACGCGCTGGTCGTCGCGCGCGGCGAGCTGGCCTACGTGCTGCTCAACCTCTACCCGTACAACCCCGGCCACCTGCTCGTCTGCCCGTACCGGCACACGTCGTCCTACGTGGACCTCAGCGCTGCCGAGGCGGTCGAGGTCGCCTCGCTGACGCAGACCAGCCTCCGCGTCCTCGCCGACGCCTCCGCGCCGCACGGCTTCAACCTGGGGATCAACCAGGGAGAGGTCGCCGGGGCCGGCATCGCCGCGCACCTGCACCAGCACGTGGTCCCGCGGTGGCGCGGCGACGCCAACTTCCTGCCCGTGGTCGCCCGCACCAAGGCCGTCCCCGCGCTGCTCGCCGACACCCGCACCACCCTGGCCACCGCCTGGCGGGCGCGCGGCGAGGCCGGCACGGCGACGCCCTGAGGCGCGACCGAGGCCCCGCCGCCCCGGTCGCCCGCGGCGGGTCGGGGCCGCCGGAGCCCTTCGCGGCCGGCGGCGCGGCTACCCTTCCAGGCCCATGCTGAACACCGTCGCCCGAGCGCGGACCGAGGCGTTCTTCAGCCCGCTCGCGCGCCTGCTGAGCCGCCTCGGGGTGAGCCCCGACGCGGTGACCTACGTCGGCACGGCCGTCTTCGTGGCGGCGTCCCTCGGGCTCATGGGCACCGGCCACCTCCTCGCGGGGACCATGGTCGCGGCCGTCGCGGCCTTCGCCGACCACGTGGACGGCGTGCTGGCCCGCATGACCGGGGCCTCCGGGCCGTGGGGGTCCTTCCTCGACTCCACGATGGACCGCGTGGGCGACGCCGCGCTGCTCGGCGGCATCGCCCTCTGGTACGTCGGCGGCGGCGACGGCCTCGTGGTGGCCGGGCTCGCCGTGCTCTGCCTGGCCCTCGGGTCTTTCGTGCCCTACACCCGGGCCAAGGCCGAGGCCCTGGGCGCGACCGCGGCCGTGGGGGTGGCCGAGCGCGCCGAGCGCCTCGTGGCCGTCCTCGTCGGCACCGGGCTCGTGGGCCTCGGCGCGCCGGTCTGGGCGCTCGGGGGGATCCTCGGGCTCCTGGCGGTGGCGAGCGTCGTCACGATCGTCCAGCGGATGGTGGCGGTGCACGCCCAGCTGCGGACCGCCCCGAGGTGAGGACCTCCCCGAGGAGCGCAGGGGTGTGAGCCCCCCGTGACCCTGGCTGCGCGGTTTCTTCGCCTGGCGCTGTCCGGGCGGGCCCGCTGGGTGCCGGCGCCGCTGGTCCACGCGCTGGGGGCCGGCGCCGCGGAGCTCGTGTGGCGCCGCCGGGGCCCCGGCGTGGTCCAGCTCGAGGCGACCCTCTCCCGCGTGGAGCCCGGCGCGTCCCCCGCGCGGCTGCGGGCGCTCTCACGGGCGGGCCTGCGCTCCTACCTGCGCTACTGGTGCGGGCTCCTCACCGTGCCGCGGCTGAGGCGCAGCGCCCTGGTGGCCTCGGTCAGCGCCGGCGGGGTGGAGCCGCTCGCTGCCGAGCTGGCGGCCGGCCGCGGCGTCGTGGTCGCGCTCGGGCACCTGGGCAGCTGGGACCACCTCGGCGCGTGGGCCGCGGCCACGCTGGCTCCGGTCACGACCGTCGCCGAGCGCCCCGGCGCACCGGGCCTGTTCGAGGCGTTCACCGACGCCAGGGCCCGCGCGGGCATCACCGCCCTGCCGCTCGACGATCCCTCGACCCCGGGGAGGCTGCGGCGCGCGCTGCACGACGGGCACCTCGTCGCGCTGCTGGCCGACCGCGACCTCACCGGCAGCGGGCTCGACGTCGACCTGCTGGGTTCCCCCGCCCGCTTCGCCCCCGGGCCGGCCACCCTCGCCGTCACCGGCGGGACGAGGCTGTTCTTCGCCGGCTGCACCTACCGCCGCCGGCCGACGCCGTGGTGGACGCCGGCACCGTGGCGCCGGTGGGGGCTGCACGTGGAGGTCGTCGCGGTGAGCACCGAGGTGCTGCACGGTGCTGCGGCGGACGGCCCGCTCGGGCCGGGCACCCGGCGCGCTGCTCGGGCCGCGGCGGTCGCGGCCGCGACCCAGGCGTGCGCCGACGCCCTGGGGGAGGCGGTGCGCGCCCACCCGCAGGACTGGCACGTCCTGCAGCCCGTCTTCCTCGACGAGGACGCGGCGCCCGCCCTGCGGCGCGCTTCCGGACGAGCCCCCTCGTGAGGGTCGGCCTGGTGTGCCCCTACTCCCTCGACGTGGCCGGCGGGGTCCAGCGCCACGTCCTCGACCTGGCGTGCCACCTGCGCGAGCAGGGCCACGACGCCCGGGTGCTCGCGCCCGCCTCGCCGGGCACCCGCGTCCCGGAGTGGGTCGACGCCGTCACCGGCGGCGTGGGGGTCTCCTACAACGGCTCCGTGGCCCGGGTGACCTTCGGCCCCGCCACCGCGCTGCGGGTCCGCTCGTGGGTGCGCGGCGGCTCGTTCGACGTGCTGCACCTCCACCAGCCGCTGGCGCCCTCCACGACCCTGCTCGCGCTGTGGGCCGCGCGCGGACCCGTCGTCGCGACGTGGCACATGGCCCGGGCCCCGTCCCCGGCGCTCAGGGCCTACGGGCGGCTGCTCGCCCCCCTCGCGGGGCGCATCGACGCGCACGTGGCCGTCAGCGAGCACGCCCGCGACACCTTCGCCGACCACTGGCCCGACCCCGGCTCGGCGAGCGCCGTGGTGATCCCCAACGGGGTCGACGTCGGTGCTTACGACCGCGCGGCGCCGGACCGCCGGTGGACCGGTGCGCGCTGGGGGCGTGCGCCGACGCTGGCTCTCGTGGGCCGTCACGACGAGCCGCGCAAGGGCGCCGCCGTGCTCCTCGCGGCGCTGCCCGCCCTGGTGGCCGCGCACCCGGGCCTGCGGGTGCTCGTCGCCGGGCACGGTGACCCGCGGGCGCTGCGCGCGGCGGCCGGCCCCCACGCCGACCGCCTCGAGGTCCTCGGGGAGGTCACCGAGGAGGAGAAGCGGTCGCTGATGGTCTCCGCCGACGTGGTGGTGGCTCCTCAGACCGGGGGGGAGAGCTTCGGGGTGGTGCTCGTCGAGGCGATGGCCGCCGGTGCCCCGCTCGTGGCGAGCGACCTGTCGGCTTTCTCGCGCGTCCTCGACGGCGGGGAGCTCGGCGCCCTGTTCGCTGCCGGTGACCCCGACGCCCTCGCCCGTGAGGTCCTCGGGGTGCTCACGGACCCCCGGGGGACCGCGGAGCGGGCCCGTCGGGCCGCGGACCGGGCCTGGAGCTACGACTGGGGCCCGGTCGCCTCCGCCGTGCTCGACGCCTACCGCGGCGCCGTCGAGCAGGCACCAGCGCCTACGCTTCGCGCTCGTGGACGACGACGCAGCGCTGCCGGTGGCCCAGCTCGGTGACGACTGGGTGGCCGGGAGCGACGGCGAGCTGCGGCGCGCCGCCGCCCGGGCCAACGTGCTCGCCGGCGCCCGCGGCGCCCAGCAGGTGC
>JBBSRD010000284.1:0-4135 GCA_038243415.1 Actinomycetales bacterium
CGATGGACCCACCGACGGGGTGACTGCTGTGCGGTCGGGTACCGACCTGAGGCCCATGGCGCCCGACACGTCGCCTCTGGCCGGCACGAGCCTCTACTCGCGCAGCCGTCATGTCTAGACGCGCGTGAGACGCGTCTGCCACGCGTTGGCTGACCGCTCTGTCTGGGCAGTACAGCGAGACCGTCCACGCCATCCCTGGCGCCTCACGCGCTCGAGCCGCACCGGCTGTCCTGATAGACGATCGACCACTGGGACGCACCCGTCGACGACGTCAGAGCGCCGGCTACCCGCCCTGGAGCGCGTCCCACCGGCTCTATCGTCGGGGTGTGATCGCCTGGTCCATCGACAGCTGCCCCGGCACCGACGTCGACCTGGAGGCTGTCGTGGGCCTGTACTCGGCGGTGGGCTGGACGGCGTACACCGACCACCGCGAGGTACTGGCCGCCGCGCTGGCCGGCTCGCACCACGTCGTGCTGGCTCACCACGACACAGCGCTGGTCGGTCTGGCGCGGGTGGTCTCCGACGGCGCCTCGATCGCCTACCTCCAAGACGTCCTCGTGCGCCCCGACCACCGGTGCGCGGGACCGGGGTCCGCCCTGGTCGAGGCCGCGATGGCGCCCTACGCGGCGGTGCGTCAGAAGGTGCTGCTGACCGATGACGAGCCCGGTCAGCGAACCTTCTACGAGGCGTTGGTCTACCACCAGGTCGGACAGGCCGGACCTGGCGAGACGTTGCGCGCCTTCGTGCGTCTCGCGCCGTGAGGACGTGCGCAGAGCGCATCCCGGAGGTCATGAGTCGGCGGCGACACCGCGCGGGGTGAGAATGTGGCGCCGTGCTGCCCGAGCTGATCGTCGAGGACCTGGTCGCCAGCGTGGCCTTCTACGCGCTGCTGGGCTTCCGCATCGCCTACCAGCGCCCGGCCGAGCGCTTCGCCTACCTCACCCGCGGCGCCGGGGTCGACCTGATGCTCGAGCAGGCCAACTCCGACGACCGTCTCTACCCGCGCGCCCCGCTGGCGCGCCCCTACGGGCGAGGGGTGAACCTGAGCATCGACGTCGAGGACGCCGACGCGGTCCACCGTGCGCTGGTAGCCACCGGATACCCGGTGCGCCACTCGGTCACCGAGCGCTGGTACGAGCGCGCCGAGGACGAGGTGGGGGAGCGCGAGCTCACCGTGGCGGATCCGGACGGGTACCTGCTGCGCCCCACCCAGAACCTCGGCACCCGGCCGCGCGCAGCGGCGAGCCGTCCCTGACTCCTCGCCGACCATGCCAGCGGCGCTATGGACGGTGTCGCAGAAGTCGGCACCCTCGCCGGGATCGCCACGGGACTTTAGGTACGGACTTGTGAGACGGGGGGCCTCGGCGTGTCGTCGGCGCGGCGTGTCTCACCGAAGGTCGTCGCAGAACCATGGAACTGCGACGACGATCGCGACCTGCGGATGTCGAATGTCGGATGTCGGATGCGGAGATCAGCCCAGAGAATCGCTGGCGGGCGTGATCTCCTCTCCGTGGCCGAACCGGAGAACCTCGCCGTCGATGCTGGCGAGCCGGCGCAGGAAGTCGCCCGCCTGGGCCTGGTCGGCGTTGCGGACCCGAGCACCACGTCGCTGGTGACGTCACCGGTGATATTCCCGGTCAGCAGCATCCGGTGGGCGGGCGGGTACAGCGCGATGCTGGCAGGCGTGTGTCCCGGCACCGCAGGGTTGCCGAGGACCTCAGCGATTTCGAGGTGTGGCTGGAGGGGCACATCGCCCGTCTCGCCGCAGCGTGACGCCCGGACGCCGCGTCACCCGTCCAGGGGCAGCGGCCAGCCCGTGATCCGCTTGGGGCGCGGCGGTGCGTAGGTGCGCACCTTGGAGGTGGACAGGCCCAGGCGCACGAGCGACTCCGCGGTCACCAGTGCGGCGCGCACCCCGTCGACGACGGGCACGCCGGTGCGCTCACGGACGGCCTCCTCGAGGTCGGCCATCCCGCCGCAGCCCAGGCAGATCACCTCGGCGCCGTCCTCGCGCACGGCACGCTCCGCCTGCTCGACGATGGCGGCCACGGCCCGCTCCGGCTCCGACTCGAGCTCCAGGACCGCCATGCCGCTGGCCCGCACGGACGCGCAGCGCTGGCTCAGCCCCGCGAGGAGCAGCCGGTCCTCGATGAGCGGCACCGCGCGGTCCAGCGTCGTCACCACCGAGTACCGGTGCCCCAGGTACATGGCCGTGGAGGCGGCCGCCTCGGTGATGTCGACGACGGGGACGTCCAGCATCTCCTGGAGGCCCTCGCGGCCGTGCTCGCCGTAGCCGGCCTGGACCACGGCGTCGAAGGGCTGGTCGTAGCGGGCCACCGCGTCCATCACCCCCACGGCGGCGAGGTAGCTCTCGAGGTTTCCCTCCACCGACTCGGCGCCGAAGCGCGGGGTCAGGGCGACCACCTCGGTGCCCGGCGCCGCGACGGAGCGTGCCTGCTCGCCGATGCCCTCGGTCATGGAGGTGGTGGTGTTGACGTTGACGACGAGGATGCGCACGGGGGGGTCCTTTCGGCGGACGAGAGGTGGGGCTGGTGGGTGGGCGGTCTGCGCCCAGGGTTCAGTGGGTGGCGGGGACGGCGATGTCCTCGCCCGAGACGTCCGCGAGCTCCCGACCACGGCTGCCGCGCTCCGCGACCAGCAGGTAGACGATCGACCCCACCCCCGCGCCGAAGAACCAGGAGAAGCCGGCGGCGGCGCTCAGGGCCGGCAGGAAGGCGACCAGCAGCGAGACCACGGCGGCGACCCCGAAAGCGATCATCGCCCGGGGGTTCACGCCGTTCCGGTAGTGGTAGACGCCCTCGGGCCTCTCGGTGTAGAGCGCCGGCACGTCGATGCGGGCCTTCCGGATCAGCCAGTAGTCCGCCATGATCACGCCGAAGAGCGGGCCGAGGAGCGCGCCGAGGCCACCGAGGAAGTACACGATGACCGCGGGTGAGTTGTAGAGGTTCCACGGGAGGATGACCAGGCCGATGACCGCGCTGATGAGGGCGGCGCGCTTGAAGTTCAGGTGCTTGGGGGCGAGGTTGGCCAGCGCGTAGATGGGCGCCACGAAGTTGGCCATGAGGTTCACCGCGACGGTCAGCACCAGCAGCGCCAGCGAGGCGAGCACCAGGAGGATCGTGCTGGGGATCTTCTCGACGACGTCGGAGGGCGAGGTGATGATGGTTCCGTCGATGGCGAACTCGGAGCCGGTCAGCACCACGACGATCCCGCCGAAGAGCAGCATGTTGATGGGGATGCCCCAGAAGTTGCCTCGGATGACGGCCTTCTTGGAGGCCGCCGCGCGGGTGAAGTCGCAGAAGTTCAGGACGAACGTGCCGTAGATCGCGACCCACAGACCCGCGCCGGCGAAGATCGTGCGCCACATCTCCCCGCCGGTGAGCGCGCCCTCGGTGGGGAAGCTGATGGTCGCGCCGGCCTTGAAGAAGACCCAGACGCTGAGGCTGGCGAGCGTCACGAGGATCACCGGGCCGGCGAAGGCCTCGTACTTGCGCACCGTCTCGAGGCCGTGGCTGACGATGTAGAGCTGCAGCGCCCACAGCACGCCGAAGGTGATCCACCCGAGCGGGCTCATCCCGAGGAAGGAGCCCGTGTCCAGGCTGGCGAGCGAGGGGAACAGCGCGATGAGGAGCACCCGGAAGACCACCGAGGCGAGGTAGGTCTGGATGCCGAACCACACGACGGCCACGGCTCCGCGCAGCAGCGCGGAGAGCTGGGCCCCGTGGATGCCGAACGCGATGCGGCTCATCACCGGGAAGGGGACGCCGGTCTTGAGCCCCATGTACCCCGAGAGCGTCAGCAGGGCGAAGAGCAGCACCGCGCCGAGGCCCAAGGAGACGAGGATCTGCCAGCCGCCGAGGCCGATGGCGAACAGGCCGATGGCGAAGCCGTAGTTGCCGAGGCTGTGGACGTCGTTGGCCCACAGCGTGAAGATGTTGTAGGCGCTCCACGGGCGGCCGGCCTTCTTCGTCGGCGCCAGGTCCCCGTTGTAGAGCCTCGGGCTGACGGCGAACCGCTCCGCGGCGTCCGAGACCGGCGGCTGGTGGAGGATGGGGTCGCTCCCAGGAGCACCCACGTCGAGGCGTTCCGCGACCGGATGGGGAGGTGAGGTGGC
>JBBSRD010000285.1:0-4079 GCA_038243415.1 Actinomycetales bacterium
GGCAGGCGGCGCGCGATGACCTCGGTGATGCGCTGCTGGCGGCCGAAGGAGGAGAGCACGACCTGCGCACCCTGCTCCTGCGCGAGCCGGGCGACGTGGAAGGCCATCGACGCGTCGGTCAGCACCCCCGTGACGAGCAGCTTCTTGCCCTCGAGCAGACCCATGCGTGAACTCCCTGTCGGTGGTGGTGATGGTGGTGGCGGGGCGGTGGGGCTCAGTGACCCATGCCCAGTCCCCCGTCGACGGGCACGAGCGCCCCGGTGACGTAGGCGCCGGCGTCGGAGGCGAGGAAGAGGACCACCCCGGCGACGTCGTCGGGGGAGGCGAAGCGGGCCAGGGGGATCCGTTGGAGGTAGCCCTCGCGCACCGACGGCTCGAGCTCGGCGGTCATCCCCACGTCGACGAAACCGGGGGCGACCACGTTGGCGGTGATGCCGCGCGGTCCCACCTCGCGGGCCAGGGAGCGGGCGAGCCCGAGGAGCCCTGCCTTCGCCGCGCCGTAGGCGGTCTGGCCGGCCGAACCGGTCATGGCGACCACGGAGGACAGCAGGACCACGCGGCCGCGGCGCAGGCGCACCATGCCCTTCGTGGCGCGGCGCACCACCCGGTAGGCGCCGACGAGGTTGGTGTCGAGAGCGGCGGAGAAGTCGTCGTCGCTGGCCCGGAGCACCAGGGCGTCGCGGTTGGCGCCGGCGTTGGCGACCAGCACCTCGACGGGGCCGAGCTCGGCCTCGATGCGGGAGAACGCCGCGTCGACGGACGCGGTGGAGGTGATGTCGCACTCCACGGCGAGCACCCCGTCAGGGACGTCGGCGGCGGAGCCCGAGCGGTAGGTGCCGGCCACCGAGTCGCCGGCGGCGGCGAAGGCCGCGGCGACGGCGTGCCCGATGCCGCGGCTGGCGCCCGTCACCAGGACCACGCGCGGCGGCGCAGGAGGGGCAGCGGGCTCGGTCGCAGCGTCGTCCACGTCAACAACCGTACCGACCACGACCCGTGACCAACGACACCGTCCCTGCGCCGATCACGACGAGGCACCCCTGTGGTAGCAGGCGTACCTTTGATGGATGCAGATGTTGCGCGCCTCCTCAGGGGCGAGCCGCTCGTCGACGAAGGACCGGTCGGGGCGACCCGGCAAGGCAGCCGCCGCGAAGGACGAGGTCGCCGTCTACGGCATCACCAGCGCCAGACGCAGCCAGCAGGCCGACGTCCACACGCGCGCCCGCCGCTACATGATCTCCATGACGGTCCGCCTGGTGTGCTTCATCGCCGCGTTCGTCTTCTACGGGCACTGGTACGCCTGGGTCGCGGCGCTCGGCGCCGTCTTCCTGCCCTACGTCGCGGTCCTCATGGCCAACGCGGGTCGTGAGCGCAAGGCCGAGCCGCCCACGGCCATGATGGCTGCCGGGACCGGCGCGGGCACCGGTGGACCGGCGGGCGCCCCCGCTCCCCGCGCCATCACCGCCGTCCCGAGGCGCACCACCCCGGCGTCCGACCCGTGGACGGACCCCCGCTCCGCTCCCCCGAGCTCGCCCACGGGCGAGCCCCGCTGGCAGCACTCCTACGCCGCCCCCGGGGCGGCCAGGCCCCACGCGGCCAACGAGTCGAGGTCGCTCGGCGCGCCGCGACCGGCCCGGACCAAGCGGCGCACGAACGCCTCCTGAGATCCACTCGGCACCCGGTGGACCGAGAGGCTCCGAGGGGTGGACACTGCTCCCATGCCGGGCTTCCAGCACGAGCCACCGTCAGATCTCGTCTGCAGCGCCCGTGCGTGCGGGGCGCCCGCCCTGTGGGGCCTGAGGTGGAACAACCCTCGCCTCCACACCCTCGAGCGCCGCAAGACGTGGCTGGCGTGCGAGAAGCACCTGAGCACCCTCACGGAGCACCTGCAGGTCCGCGGTTTCCTGCGCGAGGTGGTGTCCGCGGACACCCTCGAGCGCACCGTGCAGAGCGCCTGACCCGAAGGATGCCGTGATCGACGGTCGATGGGTCAAGGCTGTCGCCGTGACGCTCCTGGCGTCGGTGGTCTGCGTGCTCCTGGGGTTCTGGCAGCTGGACCGCCGTGAGACGAAGCAGGCGAAGATCGCCGTGGTCGAGGGCCACTGGGACGCCCCCCCGCTGGCGCTCGATGACGCCCTGGGCGAGCCCGGAGAACCCTTCCGTGACGTCGACGAGTACAGCCCGGCCGCCGTCAGGGGCACCTACGACGAGGCCTCGACGCTGCTCGTGCGCAACCGTCCCCTCGACGGCACCTACGGCTACTACGTGCTCGTACCCCTGGTCCTCGCCGGTGAGGACGCCGGGCGCACCCTGCTGGTCAACCGTGGCTGGATCCCCTCGGGCTCCAGCGGGCGGGAGCCGGACACCGTGCCGTCGCCCCCGGGCGGGACGGTGGAGGCGCGCGTGCGCCTGAGGGCCCCCGAGCCTGCTGACGGGCGTGACGCGCCGCGGGGCCAGGTGCAGCGCATCGACCTGTCGGGCAGCGTCAGCGCCGCCCTGTCAGCCGAGGAGCCAGGCAGCGCCTCGGGGCTGGTGGAGCGCGCTTACGGCCTGCTCGCCTCGGAGGAGCCGCGCCCTCAGACCTCACCGGTCATTCTCCCCCGGCCGGACGCCGACCCCGGCCCGCACCTCGGCTACTCGATCCAGTGGTTCGTCTTCGCCGCCGGCATGTGGGGGCTGCTGGCGGTGCACGTCCGGCGGAGCCGAGGTGAGGGGCGGGCCGTCGCGAGCGGGCTGCCGTCGGCCGGCGAGCAGCGGACCCGCTCGCGCCGCCGCGTCGACGAGGACGCGGAGGACGCGGCGCTCGACGCGGTGGAGCAGCGGCGCTGAGAGCCCTGCCGGGCATGTGGGCGCCCGGCCACGGACGTGACGGCGCAGCGGCCGCCACGTCCGCCAGCAGGCTCAACTCGCTGCTGCTGCTGCCCCTCGGGTGGCCCCTCCGCGGCTGCGGAGCGGGGTCTCCGTCTCGGAGAGGATCCGGTGCACGAAACCGTAGGAGCGACCGGTCTCTGCAGCCAGGGTGCGGATGCTCGCCCCGCCCGCGTAGCGGTCCTTCAGCTCGTCGGCCAGCGCGCTCCGGTTGTCGCCGGTGACGCGCTCACCCTTCTTGTATGGCTCTGCCATGTCGTCCTCTTCCTGCACGTGCCCAGGAAAGGAACGCACCGCCCGTGGTCTCCAGACGCGGGCCCTCCCTGCACGGTCGAAGATCGGCCGTGCTGACAGCGTAAGGCGTCTCGATCATGCGCGATACCCAGGGTGATCTAGGACCCTCTGTCCCGCGGGGCGGATCAGGCGAGGGAGACCAGCTCCGCGTAGTCCGGCGTCCAGTGGTCCTCGACGCCGTCGGGCAGCAGGACCACCTTCTGGGGCTCGAGCGCCATGACCGCGCCCTCGTCGTGGGTGACGAGGATGACGGCCCCGGAGTAGCGGCGCAGCGCGTCGAGCACCTCGGCGCGCGACGCGGGGTCGAGGTTGTTCGTCGGCTCGTCCAGCAGCAGCACGTTGGCGGCGCTGACGACCAGCATCGCAAGCGCCAGCCGGGTCTTCTCACCACCGGAGAGCACCCCCGCCGGCTTGTGGACGTCGTCCCCGATGAACAGGAAGGAGCCCAGGACGCTCCGCACGCCGGTGTCGTCGAGGTGGGGCGCCGAGGTCACCATGTTGGAGAGCACGGTGCGCACGGGGTCGATGGTCTCGTGCTCCTGGGCGTAGTAGCCGAGCTTGAGGCCGTGGCCGGGCAGGACCTTGCCCGCGTCGGGGACCTCGACGCCGGCGAGCAGGCGCAGCAGGGTGGTCTTGCCCGCGCCGTTGAGCCCGAGCACCACCACCTTGGAGCCCCGGTCGATCGCGAGGTCGACCCCGGTGAAGATCTCCAGGGACCCGTAGGACTTGCTCAGGTGCTCCGCGGTCAGCGGGGTGCGCCCGCACGAGGACGGCTCGGGGAAGCGCAGCTTGGCGACCCGGTCGGCCTTGCGCGTGGTCTCCGCGCCGGCGAGCATGCGCTCCGCCCGCTTGGCCATCTGCTGCGCCGCGACGGCCTTGGTGGCCTTGGCGCGCATCTTGTCGGCCTGGACCAGGAGCAC
>JBBSRD010000286.1:0-4067 GCA_038243415.1 Actinomycetales bacterium
CCCCAGTAGTTGCGCAGGCCCTTCTCCACCAGGTGGGTGTCCTGCACGAACTGGTGCACGGGCATGAGCTCGATCGCCGTGATCCCCAGCGAGGCCAGGTACTCGATCATCACCGGGTGGCCGATGCCGGCATAGGTGCCGCGGATCTCCTCGGGGAGGTCCGGGTGCGTCTTCGTGAGGCCCTTGACGTGCGCCTCGTAGATGACAGACTCGTGGTAGTCACGGCGCGGCGGCCGGTCGTTTCCCCAGTCGAAGTAGGGGTTCGTGACCACCGAGTACATGGTGTGCTGGGCGCTGTCGGCGTCGTTGCGCTTCTCGGGGGCGCCGAACGTGTAGGAGAACAGCGACTGGTCGCCGTCGGCCATCCCGTCGATCGCCTTGGCGTACGGGTCGAGCAGCATCTTGTTCGGGTTGAACCGGGCGCCGCTGGACGGGTCGAAGGCTCCGTGGACCCGATAGCCGTAGCGCTGCCCCGGCTGGAGGTTCGGGATGTACGCGTGGTGGACGAAGCCGTCGACCTCGGTCATCTCGATGCGGGTCTCGGTGACCACCTTCTTGCTGCGGGCGCTCGCCTCCTCCAGGAGGCAGAGCTCGACCTTGTCGGCGCCCTCGGAGAAGATCGCGAAGTTGGTCCCGGAGCCGTCGTAGGTGGCACCGAGCGGGTAGGGGCGTCCTGGCCAGGTCTGCATGGTCCTCAATCGTCGGGGCGGGCTCGGCCGGTGGCCGGGCGTCGTCGCGAACGCGCGACTCGCGGCGGCCGGCGTCGTCGCGGTGGCAGGTGGTGATGGCGGGCAACCGGCACAGTGTGCCTGCTCCGTGCCCAGAGGGGGTCCTCCACCCGCCGTGAGGTCGGTCCGGCGGGGTGGGTGGACGCACCCGCCGCAGGGACAGTAGAGTCACTTCCCGTCAGCCCGAACCGGGGCTGCGCGGACGTGGCTCAGTGGTAGAGCATCACCTTGCCAAGGTGAGGGTCGCGGGTTCGAATCCCGTCGTCCGCTCGGAGAAGGATCCTCTCGGGGCTCCTGCACGGTGGAGTGGCCGAGTGGCTAGGCAACGGCCTGCAAAGCCGTGTACACGGGTTCGAATCCCGTCTCCACCTCGGCCCGCTCTGCGGGTGACGGGCGATTGGCGCAGCGGTAGCGCGCTTCCCTGACACGGAAGAGGTCACTGGTTCGATCCCAGTATCGCCCACCATGCTCCACACGGTCTGCGCCCATGGCGCGGACCTCCGTCGTACGGGCGCCACCTACGCTGTGCCGGTGACACCCCCGGCCCCCACGGCCCGCCGTGAGCGCTGGGCATGGCGGGCCCGCCTGAGGCGCAACCCCGCGCGCTACCGGATCTACCGCGGCGTCGTCGGCGTCTTCGGGACCCTCCTCGTGCTCGTGGGGCTCCTGCTCGGTCCCTTCCCCGGTCCCGGCGGCATCCCGCTCATCCTCGGCGGCCTCGCGGTGCTCGCCAGCGAGTTCATCTGGGCCCGGCGCCTGCTCCACCGTGCTCGCGGCCACGCCACGGACTTCGCCCGCTGGGCAGGTCGGCAGCCGCTGTGGCTGCGCCTCGGAGGCTCCCTCTCGCTCCTGCTGCTCGTGGCAGGAGCAGCCTGGGGCTTCCTCACGATCTTCGGCGTGCCCGGTCTGGTGCCGGACCTCATGACCGACCTGCTGGTCAGGCTCCCCGGCGTCGATCGCTGAGGCGCTCCGCTACAGTTGCCCCACCCGGTACCGCGGCGCTCCATGCTGCGGCGGTCGCGGGCGATTGGCTCAGCGGTAGAGCGCCTCGTTCACACCGAGGAGGTCACTGGTTCGATCCCAGTATCGCCCACCATGCACCGCGTCCCTCGTGATCCGTCCCCCTCCGTCGCCCCGTGGCCGGTGGTGGCGACGATCGCCTCCCTCAGGCGGTACCCGCTGAAGAGCGCTGCCGGTGAGCACCTGTCCCGGGCCGAGCTCGACGCCGACGGTCTCGTCGGGGACCGCACCCACGTGGTCAGGGACGCCGAGGGGCGGGTGCTGCGCCCCAGGGACTGCCCCCGCCTCGCCGACCTGTCACCGGGCGCGCTCCTGATGGATCCCGGCGAGCTCGCGAGACGCCTCGGCGTCCCCGGTGCCCACGTCGCTCCCGTGCAGGTCGAGCCGGGCGAGGCCGGCCGGGGCGCGGGCAGCCACGCCTCGCGCGCCGGGGTGCACCTCGTCGGTGAGGACGCCCCGGCCGACCCCCTGGCGCCGCCCGGCGCGGACCCGGGCCGCCGGGCGAACGTCGTCCTCGCTGCTGGCCCCCACGCGCCGCTGGTCCCGGGCGCCGAGCGCGGCTGGACGCGGCGCCTCCTGAGGGTGGGCGACGCCGAGCTGCTGATCACGCGCCTGCCCGGCCGCTGCCTGGGGGTCTACGCCGAGGTGGTGACCCCCGGCGCGCTGGCCATCGGGGACCTCGTGCGCCTGGGTGGGCCCTCGCAGCCCTGATGCGGCGAGGTCGGCCCGCCCGGGCGCAGGGCCAGTAGCCTCGACCCGACGTCGGCCGCGCCAGCGCGCCGCATCCCCGCCGACACCCCCCACCGCTCCACCGGAAGGACCCCCGTGCCGCACGAGCCCGCCACCACCGTCGACGGATCACCCCGTGAGCTCGAGGCGGGGACCACCGGGAGCGGCCTCTACGAGGGGCGCCGTGACGTGGTCGCCGTCCGCGCCGACGGGGCGGTGCTGGACCTCTCGGCGGACGTCTCGCGCGCCCTGGTGATCGAGCCCGTCACCGTCTCCTCGCCCGAGGGGCTCGACATCCTGCGCCACTCCTGCGCCCACGTCCTGGCCCAGGCGGTCCAGGCCGTGCGCCCCGAGGCCACGCTGGGCATCGGCCCGCCCGTGCGCGACGGCTTCTACTACGACTTCGACGTCGAGGTCCCCTTCACCCCCGAGGACCTCAAGACCCTGTCGGCGGCGATGGCGAAGATCGTCAAGGAGGGCCAGCGCTTCGTGCGCCGCGAGGTCACCGCGGAGGAGGCCCGCGCCGAGCTGGCCGGTGAGCCGCACAAGCTCGAGCTCATCGACCTGGTCGGTCGGAGCGGCTCGGGCGAGGACATCGCCGAGGGCGCCTCCGCGGAGGTGGGCGCCGGCGGGCTGACCATCTACGACAACGTCCGGCGCGACGGCACCGTGGCCTGGAAGGACCTGTGCCGCGGGCCCCACGTGCCCACCACGAAGGTGCTCGGCAACGGCTGGGCGCTGATGCGCACCGCTGCGGCGTACTGGCGCGGGGACCAGGCCAACGCCCAGCTGCAGCGCGTGTACGGCACCGCGTGGCCCACCAAGGAGGAGCTGCGCGCCCACACCGACCGCCTCGCCGAGGCCGAGCGCCGCGACCACCGCCGCCTGGGCGCCGAGCTGGACCTCTTCTCCTTCCCCGACCAGATCGGGTCGGGGCTGCCCGTCTTCCACCCCCGCGGCGGCGCCGTCCGCAAGGTCATGGAGGACTACTCGCGCCGCCGCCACGAGGAGGACGGCTACCAGTTCGTCTACACCCCCCACATCACCAAGGCCGAGCTCTTCGAGACCTCGGGCCACCTCGAGTGGTACGCCGACGGCATGTACCCGCCGATGCACCTCGACGCCACCGTCGGCGAGGACGGCGAGGTGCGGCGCCCGGGCCAGGACTACTCCCTCAAGCCCATGAACTGCCCCATGCACAACCTCATCTTCGACGCGCGGGGGCGCAGCTACCGCGAGCTGCCGCTGCGCCTGTTCGAGTTCGGGTCCGTGTACCGCTACGAGAAGTCCGGCGTGGTCCACGGCCTGACCCGCGCCAGGGGCTTCACGCAGGACGACGCGCACATCTACTGCACCCGCGAGCAGATGCGCGGCGAGCTGGCCTCGCTGCTCGGCTTCGTCCTGGACCTCCTGCGCGACTACGGCCTCGACGACTTCTACCTCGAGCTCTCCACGCGCAACCCCGAGAAGTCCGTCGGCTCCGACGCGGACTGGGAGGAGGCGACCGCCGTCCTCGCGGAGGTGTGCGCCGACTCCGGCCTCACCCTCGTCGACGACCCGGGCGGCGCGGCCTTCTACGGCCCCAAGGTC
>JBBSRD010000287.1:0-4047 GCA_038243415.1 Actinomycetales bacterium
CAGGCGCAGCACCTCGATGGTCCCGATCGTGCCCACCATGGCGATCGAGAGGTAGTACTTCCAGTCCCCGGTGTTCACCGGCATGTGCGAGGGCTGCAGGAGCCAGACCAGGAACACCGTCTCGGCGATGATCGCCGCCCCGGTCAACGCCAGCGAGCGCACCCGGTCCCGACGCCGACCCATCACCGAGCGGTCAGACACCCGGTAGTCCTCACCCGCAGGCTCGAACTCACCCGTCAACGTCGAGAACGCCTCGTAGTCGTACTGCTGGCTCGGCTCAGCCGTCGGAGCGGTGGTGCCCGCTCGCTCGCGCCAGTCCGTCATCGAAGTCTCCGCCCTGTCAGCCACCGCAGCTGACGTCACTCAGGGTTGCGCATGGAGGGGGGTCCTCGGGGCAGAACGTCACCCAGATAGACCAGAGAGCCCACCTGGGGGGTCCGCCCGGGGGAAATCGGTCACTCTTTGTAGTTTTAGCGGTGTCCTCAGTGAGATGTGGAACGAGATTCGCCGTGCGCGCCGTCCGCGTAGTCGTCCAGGGAGATGATCTTCAAGCCCGCCGTGTCGAGGGCCACCTCGAGGGGTGCTCTCTGGCGCTCCGGGTCCGCTGGCGCGGAGTCCTGCCGACGAGCGGCTGCGCGGGAGGAAGGAGGGCGGGCGTCGTCCGCGAGCGGGGAAGGCGATCTGGTCATGCAGAAAGTGTGGCAGCGGCCAGGAGAGGCACCTGCCCGTGCAGCCCTTTCGGACCATGACAATGACGCGCATGCTCTTGACAATCACAGGACGTTCATTCATCGGGCTGAAAGATGGCTCTTCGTGAAGAGTGTGATCCTCAGCGTGAGCATCAGCCGGTGGCGGGGCGCAGGCCTCTCCGCGCGTCGGGCAGCAGGAGAAGGTCGAGCAGGCTCAGCTCGACCGAGCGGCGGGCACGATGGCGTTGAGGAGGCCGACCCCGCCGAGGGTGACGCCCAGGACCGGCACGGGATGCCCGTCAGTCAGCAGCAGCGCACCAAGAGCGGTCCGGTCGCCGCCGTGTCCGCGAGCCTGGTGAGAGCGGGCCCTGCCCGGTCGCCCTGCCCGGTCGCCCTGCCCGGTCGTCCTGCCCGGTCGCCCCACGGGAGCCGCCCCGCACCGGAGCCTGGCCGCTGCCGGGTGCCCGGCGGCTCAGGCGGGAGGCCCGCTCTTCGTCGCGTCGGACGCAGCCGCGGGGGGACCGGCGCCCTCGGCGACGGCTGCTCCCTCCACCGTCGCCGCCTCGCTCGTGCCCGCCTCGCCGGCGCCGGACCCGCGGGCGTCCGCGCCGGACCTGCGGCGGCGTCCCCGCTGCTGGTCGGGCGCCTCCGCGTAGTCCGAGGCGACGAAGGAGTTGATCCAGCGGGCGGAGGGGTCGGCGTCGACCAGCACGGCCTTGACGAACGAGGTGGCGGGGATGGCCAGCAGCGCCCCCAGGGGCCCCAGCACGACGGCCCAGAAGAGCAGCGACAGGAAGGCCACCGTCGCCGTCAGCCCCACGGCGTCGCCGGTGAACCGCGGCTGGATGATCGTCTGGATCACCACGTTGAGGACGGAGTAGACGACCACGACCAGGATCCCGTCGGTGAGGCCGCCCTCCAGCACCGCGATGAGCGCCGGCGGCACGAGGCCGAGCACGAAGCCCACGTTGGGGATGTAGTTGGTGATGAACGCCAGCAGCCCCCACGTCAGCGCCAGCGGGACCCCGATGATCAGCAGCGCGGCCACGTCGAGGACGGCCACGACCGCCCCGAAGACCGTGGTGATGAGCCAGTAGCGCCGCACCCCGGCGGTGAACCCGAGCATGGCCTCCATCAGCGGGCCGTGGGACTGCCTCGCGGCCTCCAGGCGCTGCGGCGAGCTGAGGGCGTCCACGACGAGGAACAGGACGATGACGGCGAGCAGCACCACCACCGTCGTCACCGACGTCAGCCCTCCCAGGAGGCTCTGCAGGAAGCTGGTGGCGAAGCCGAAGATGCTCGACGGCGACACCTGCGAGGCGGCCTGGCTGATCAGCTGGCCGCTGACGCCGATGCGCTCGAGCTGGTCCTGGGCGTCCTGGAAGTAGGCCTCGAACGTGCCCACGTAGGACGGGAGCACCTTGATGAGCGCGGCGATCGAGAGGGCCAGCGCGGCCAGCAGCCCGAGGATCACCGCGTACAGCACCACGACCGAGCCGGTGATGACCAGGAAGCCGGGCACGCGACGGCGCAGCAGCCACTGCTGGGCCGGCGTGATGATCAGGACGAGGGTGAAGGCGAGGAAGGCCGGGCCGATGAGGCTCTGCATCTGCTGGACCCCCGCGAGGACGACCACGAGGGCCGCGCCGCCGATGAGGACGACGACGCTGCGGGGGAGGCCGCCACCGGGCCCGGGCCGCACGGCTCTGTCCTGCACGACCGGGTCCGCGCTCACGTCGGCCTCCGAGAGGGAATCATCGACGACCGCTGGCACGGCGCGAACTTACCTGGCGCCTGCGGCGCCGTGCGCCGACCCGCCGCGCGGTCAGGGGCAGGTGTCGCCGCCCGTGGCCGGGCCGTCCCCGGTGCCGGTGTCACCGGCGCAGCTGCCGTCGTCCGCCGCGGCGCCTCCCTCGGAGGAGCCGGTGGAGGACGCGGCGCTCGTCTCGGGTCGGGCGCCCCGGCTCGTCGGGGCGTCGGTCGCAGCAGCGTCGGGGGACCCGGTACCGGAGGGCCCGGCGGCGGGAGGGCTCTCGCGCGGGCGGGCCTCGGCCGACGCGGTGCTGCGGGGGAGGGGCGCGGGGGCCGTGGCGGCCCCTTCCTCCGGTGCGCCGTCCTCGAGGAACCCCTCGTCGAACGGCTCGGGGTCCCGCGGCTCCGGAGCGGTGAGCTCTGCCAGCGACTCCGACTCCTGCAGGGCGATGCGCGCCTGGTTCGCCGACTCCCTCGCGTCCTCCGCCGCGGACACCGCCTCGGCGGTCTCCTGCCGGGCAGAGCGCACCTGTCCCTCGGTGACCAGGGCGGTGAGCGTCGCTCCGACGAGCAGCGCCAGGACCGCTGCCAGGACCACCGCCCACCGGGGAGCACGCGACCGGTCCTGGCGTCCCCGGGCGGCCGGCTCGCGGTAGGGAGCGTCCTCCTCCGGGTCGCTCCACAGGGACAGGCCGTCGGCGGAGCCGCGGTAGGTCTCGCGCCGCTCGGCCCGGGTGGTCCTGCGGTGGACCGGCTCGGGCGCCCGGGCGGGCTCGACCTCGGGCAGGTCGTGGAGGGCCGCGAGGTCGTCGGGGTGGAGGGTGTCGCCACCGGGCAGGCTGTGCGCTCCCGGAGCGCTGACCGGGTCCTCCGCCCACAGCGGCGGCGTCTCCGACGGCCAGGTCGACGCGTCCTGCTGCCAGGCCGGTCCGTCGTCGCGCCAGCGCGCCCCGGTCGAGGGCCCGCCGGAGCGCAGGAGGTCGGCCCTCAGCCCGCCGAGGTCGCCGCGGGTGGCCCCGGCGAGCTACTCGGCCGGCACCAGCTCCGTCGGGACCGGCCGGGCCACGCGTCGACCGCTCACGTCGCCTCCAGGTGCTGCGCGGTTGCTCTTCCGACACCGGTGGGCGTGGGACCCGACGCACGCTAGGGGCGCTCCCCGGCGTGCCCTCGGCCGACACGCCGAGCCGTGGGGCGGTGGCGCGGCGGTAGTTTTGGCGGCCAGCGCAGGGCACGCCTGCGCAGCCACCGGTCGGGGACCTTTCCTGGTCGGGCGCAGCACCGAGGAGGATGCAGATGGCCCGGACCACGCGGACGAGCAGGGCAGCCGTCATGACGGAGGTGGGGACCATCGAGGTCCTCGAGCGCCAGGTGCCCGACGAGGCCTCGCTCCAGCCCGGCCAGGCGCTGGTCGCCGTCGAGGCCGTCGGGGTGTGCGGCTCGGACGTCGCCTACTACCGGCACGGGAAGATCGGCGACTACGTCGTGGACGGGCCGATCATCCTCGGTCACGAGGCGGCCGGGCGCGTGGTGGGGCTCGGTCCCGGGGCGGCGGCGTCGAGCGGCCTGTCGGTGGGGGACCGCGTGGCCATCGAGCCCGGCACCCCCG
>JBBSRD010000288.1:0-4023 GCA_038243415.1 Actinomycetales bacterium
CCCGTCGCCGGTGAGGTGCACGCGGCAGAGCAGGTCCGCGACCGTGCACGCGGCCTCCACGAGATCCGGCCGCTCCAGCAGGGCGCCGCACTCGGCCAGGGCCGCGATCGCGAGCCCGTTCCAGGCCGCGACCACCTTGTCGTCGCGCGCCGGCTGGACGCGCTCGGCCCGCTCGGCCCGCAGTCGCTCGCGGACGGCCGACCAGCGCTGCGCCTCGCCCCCGGAGGCGTCGTCGGCCCAGACGTCGCGGGTGAGCACCGCCGTCGAGGCCCCCTCCTCGAAGGTCCCGGCGGCGGTGACGCCGAGGAGGTCGCCCGCCCAGGCCCCGTCCACCGCGCCGAGGACGGCCTCCAGCTGGTCCGGCGTCCAGACGTACGTCGCGCCCTCGACGCCGTGGGCGCCGCTGCCACCGTCGGGGCTGGTGTCGGGCACGGGCGTGTCGGCGTCCAGGGCAGAGGCAAGCGCTCCCTCGGGGGTGGCCAGGGCGTCCAGCATCCAGTCGCACGTCTCCAGCGCCACGCGGGCGCCGGTGCGCTCCCCCGTCAGTCGCCACCAGTGGAGGGAGGCCCGTGCGAGCTGGGCGTTGTCGTAGAGCATCTTCTCGAAGTGGGGCACCACCCAGGCCGCGTCCACCGCGTAGCGCGCGAACCCGCCGACCACCTGGTCATAGGTGCCCGACCGGGCCATCGCCGCCAGGGTGCGGCCGGCGAGCCCGGCCGCGACCTCCCGCGTGGACGGTGAGGCCGCCGCGGCGCCGGCGTGGCGCAGCAGGAATCCCAGCACCGGGCTCGGGGGGAACTTGGGGGCTCCGCCGAAGCCGCCGTGGGCGCGGTCCTCCTGGTCTGCCAGAGCGATCACCGCCGCGTCGAGCTGCGCCGCCGTCGGGAACCTCGCCGCGGTGAGCGCACCGCCGCCGTCGTCGAAGAGGCCGGCGGCGTCACCACCGGGGGCAGCCTCGCCGCCGGCGCGCGCCTCGTCGTCGGCGTCCGTGCCGACGACGGCTGCCGAGCGGGCCGCCAGGGCCCGCGCGATGGACGTCGCCGCGTCGTCCACCTGGGCGCGGCGCTGGGTCCAGGCCTCACGCACCGCAGTCATCACCTGGCCGAAGGACGGCCGGCCCGCCAGCGGCACCGGCGGGTGGTAGGTGCCGGCGTGGAAGGGGGCCCCGTCGGGGCGCAGGAACACCGTCATGGGCCAGCCGCCCTGCCCGGTGAGCGCGGTGGTGGCGCCCATGTAGGCCGCGTCGACGTCGGGGCGCTCTTCCCGGTCGACCTTCACGCACACGAAGCCCGCGTTCATCATCGCCGCGGTGGCCGGGTCCTCGAAGGACTCGTGGGCCATCACGTGGCACCAGTGGCAGGCCGCGTACCCGACGGACAGGAGCACCGGCACGTCGCGGCGCTGCGCCTCGGCGAAGGCCGCGTCGCCCCACACGTACCAGGCGACGGGGTTGTCGGCGTGCTGCATCAGGTAGGGACTCGTGGAGGCTGCCAGCGCGTTGCTCATGACGACAGGCTGGCACCCGCCGCAGACACCGGTCCCGGCCCCGGCCCCGGAGGCGTGCTCAGGGGCAGAGGTCGAGCTGCTGACCGGGCCGGAGCAGGTCCGGGTCCGGGCCGATGACGCCGGCGTTGGCCCCGTACAGGCGGGCGGTCTCCGCGGCGAGCCCGTCGTCGTCGGGCACCGCGCCGCTCGCGACCAGCCGGGAGAGGGCGATCCCCCACAGGGTGTCGCCCCTGGCCACCACCGCGGAGCAGCCGGCAGCGTCGGTGGTCCCCGGGGCCTCGGGCGGCGGCGCCGAGGAGGGCCGCCCCGGAGAGGGCTGCGCGGGGTCGGCCACCCCTGGTTCCCCAGCCGTCGGAGCCGGAGCGGTTGGGGATGTCGGAGCCGGAGCTGTCGGAGCCGGAGCTGTCGGAGCCGGAGCTGTCGGGGCCGTCGCCGTGGGGCCGCTCGCTGCCGAGGGGGCGGCCGCCGCGCTCGCCGCGGCGTCGCCCACGGTCGCGGCCAGCACCAGGACCACGAGCACCGGGGCCGTCCCCGCCAGCGCGAGCACCAGCGCCAGCACGGCCGCCCGGCGTGGCCCGTCGGGCTCGGCCACCACCGCGACAGGGTCCGCGCCGCCGCGGGGGACGCTGACCGACACCTCGCGAGGCCGCTCCGCGCCCAGGGACTGGACGCCGGCGATGCCTGCGGCGGCCAGCAGCGCGACGATCGCCACGAGAGCGGTGACGGCTAGGGCGGTCCGCCAGCCGGGCGAGGCGGTCGGGGCCTGCCACGCCACCAGAGCGACCACGACGAGCAGCGCCAGGGCGCACCCGCCCGCCAGTCCCCACGAACGTGACCGCACGACGCTCCCCCCACCGGTCCGGCGGCGCGCCCCGTCCTCGCGGGACGGGGCGGCCGAGGGCCCGCGGCGCGCGGGCCACCGGCGACGCCGGCCCGACGATCCTCACCAGCGGAGCGGACCTACGGGGGCGTTTCGGCCAGATGCGTCCGGTGCGGGCGCGGCACCCGGCTCGGGGGCCAGGTGCTCGCGGGAGGATCAGGGGCGCGGGGCCGCGCCGCCCGACGGCGCCGGAGGATCTTCGTCGCCCCGGACCGGAGGGCGGATCGAGCGCAGGCCGCGCGGCGGCCTGCTGCTGCGCCCCGGCCGACCGCCCACCCCTGCCTGGCTGGCCGCCGGCGCCGCGGTGGGCGGGACCGCCGGCCGGGCGCCCCCCGCGTCAGCGGCGGAGGCCTTCGCGCCGGACCTCGGGTCCGAGGGGTCGCCGGACGCCGTGGCGTCCGCCGCCGCCGCGGCTGCCGCCTCGTCCTCGCGGGCGCGGCCCTCGACGTTGATGCGCCGGATCCGCCGGCTCATGTCGCGGATGAGGAAGATGACGGCGACGACCATCGCGAACGTCGCGATGAAACCGACCGTCCCGGGCGTGACGTCGGCGGGGTCGAAGGCCTGCTCCTCCTCACCGCTGCCGGGCACCGGGGCTGGCGTGCCGCCGAGCATGAGGGCCAGGGGCGCCGCGACGCGCAGGGCCCCGACCGCGGCGAGCAGGCCGGTGGGCCCGAGGCCGAGGACGCCGTCAAGCACGCGTGGCCCCGAGGTGCTCGCGCACCCCGGCGAACAGGTCGTCCTCGATGCCGTCCACCGCCGGGAGCAGCGTGCGCGCCAGCTCGTAGTCCTCGGTGGACCACAGCGCCGGCTCCTCCCCGCGGGGCACCACGAAGAACGGCCCGTCCGGGTCCACCTGCGTGGCGTGGGCGCGCAGCGCGGCGTCGCGCGCGGGGAACCACTGCGCGCACTCCACGCTCGTGGTCACCGGTCGGTCCTCGCTCGCGGGGCGCCGCTCCAGCCACTCGCCGTAGGGCGACTCCATGCCCAGCGCCAGCATCCGCTCGTGGAAGGCGAGGATCCGGCCGCGGGCCCAGGTGCTGTAGTACAGCTTCAGCGGGCTCCACGGCTCGCCCGTGCCCGGGTAGCGGTCGGGGTCGCCGGCGGCCTCGAAGGCCTCGACGGACACGCGGTGGCACATCACGTGGTCCGGGTGGGGGTAGCCGCCGTTCTCGTCGTACGTGGTGATCACGTGCGGACGGAACTCGCGCACCAGCGCCACAAGGGGCTTGGACGCCACCTCGAGCGGCTCGAGGGCGAAGCAGCCGTCGGGCAGCGGCGGGAGGGGGTCGCCCTCCGGCAGGCCGGAGTCCACGAAGCCCAGCCAGCGGTGCTGCACGCCCAGGGCGGCCGCGGCGGCGGCCATCTCCTCGCGCCGCACCTCCACCATGTCGCGCTCCACGCGGGGGTCATCGACCATCGAGGGGTTGAGGATGCTGCCGCGCTCACCGCCGGTGCAGCTCACCACGAGGACCTCGGCCCCCTCGGCGGCGTAACGGGCGGTCGTGGCCGCACCCTTGCTGGACTCGTCGTCGGGGTGCGCGTGCACCGCCATCAGGCGCAGCGGTTCCACCGTGGCCGTCCTCCTGCTCTCGTCGGGCACCTCGGCGCGCACCTGTCTCGGCAGGGCGCGGGTC
>JBBSRD010000289.1:0-3983 GCA_038243415.1 Actinomycetales bacterium
CCTCCCCCCCTCCACGGCGAGGGGGCAGAACTTCGTCGTCGACGCCGGCACGGTGCGTCGCGTGGTCCGCAGCGCCGGCGTCGACGCGGGAACCGTGGTGCTCGAGGTGGGCCCCGGCCTGGGCTCGCTGACCCTCGCGCTGCTCGAGGCGGGCGCCGACGTGCTCGCCGTCGAGATCGACGACCGCTTGGCGACCCTGCTGCCCGAGACCGTCGCGGTGAGGGCCCCGGCGGCGGCGTCGCGGCTGACGGTGGTGGGCGCCGACGCGCTCGAGGTGAGCGGTGAGGACCTCCTGGCTGCGGCCGGGACGGCCGGCCTGGTGCCGCCGACGCACCTCGTCGCCAACCTCCCCTACAACGTCGCCGTCCCGGTGCTGCTCCACCTCCTCGCCGAGCTGCCCAGCCTGAGCGACGTGCTCGTCATGGTCCAGACCGAGGTGGGGGAGCGCCTGGCCGCACCGCCCGGCTCCCGCACGTACGGGGTGCCGTCGGTGAAGGCCGCCTGGTACGGCGACGTCACGCTCGCGGGCTCCGTGGGCCCGACGGTCTTCTGGCCCGCTCCGCGCGTCGACTCCTCCCTCGTGAGGCTCCGGCGACGCCCGGCTCCCGGCGACGCCGACCTGCGCCGCGAGGTGTTCTCCGTGGTGGACGCCGCGTTCTCCCAGCGACGCAAGACGCTGCGCTCCGCGCTGGCCACCTGGGCCGGCTCGGCGGGCCGCGCCGAGGCCGTGCTGCGCGCTGCCGGTGTGGACCCCGGGCTGCGCGGTGAGCGCTTGGCGCTGGCGGACTTCGTGGACGTTGCGCGGAACCGGCCGCCCGGAGACGCGTGACACCGCGACACGACGGCACCTTGACGCCCCGGGGCGTCGATCGTTAGGCTATCTACTACTACTCAGAGTGACCGGACTCCGCCATCTGGTCGATCATTTCTGATGATCTGATCTTGATGAGTTACGGAGAGTTCTCACCGCGGCTACGTTTCGTGGGTCAAACTGCTCGAGACGCAGATCCCGACGATGGTCGGGATCACGACTGCTGCGCAGACGGCTCGACACAGGACTGGAAGGACGCCACGGATGACCGCACAGCCCCAAGCGGACGAACGGCGCAGCTCGTCGAACCCCTCGCTGGACCACCTCGTGCTGGACCTCGAGGCGATGGGCGTCCGGGGCGAGGCTCCTGAGGGAGCCGGCGCGCCCTCCGGGGGCTCGGTGCGCGCTCGGCCGGTGGGGCGTGGCCACGGGCCGGCGTGGGTCGGCGGCTACGTGCGCTCCCTGCTGGTGGGGGACACGCTCGCGGTGGGCGCGTCGGTGCTGCTGGCGTACCTCCTGCGCTTCCACTTCGTCGAGGCGACCTCGCCCGCGCTCTCCTCCATCGTCGTCGCGCTGGTCCTGGTGCCGCTGTGGATCGGGGTGCTGGCCTTCTTCCGCGCCTACGAGCCGCGGTTCCTGGGCGTGGGCAGCGAGGAGTACGACCGCGTGCTCCGCGCAGCGCTGCTGGTCCTCGCCGTCGTCGCGACGACCTCGTGGGCCCTGAAGCTGGACGTGGCCCGCGGCTTCGTGGTGATCGCCCTCCCGACGGCCATGCTGCTGACCCTCGCGTGGCGCTACGCCGCCCGCCAGCGCCTGCACCACCAGCGGGCCCACGGCAAGCGCCAGCAGAGCGTGCTGGTCGGCGGCCACCTCGCCGGCGTGCTCGCGATGCTCGGGCACATGGCGCGCAGCACCCACCACGGCATGGTCATCACCGCGGTCTGCCTGCCGCGTCCGCGCGGCGCCGCGGGCCACGCCGCGCCGCAGACCCCCCTGGAGCTCCAGCGTCTCGGCATCGAGGTCGTGGGCTACCTCGACGAGGTGGCGGCCGCTGCGGCCGAGCACGACGTCGACGCGGTGGCGGTGCTCCCCTCCCCGGAGCTGGACGGCCCGGCGCTGCGCTCGCTCGGGTGGGACCTGGAGTCCACCCGCGCCGAGCTGCTCGTGGCTCCCGCGATCACCGAGGTGATCGGACCGCGCGTGGCGATCCGCCCGGTGTGCGGAGTGCCGCTGATGCACCTGCACCGCCCCGAGCACACCGGTGGCCGCCAGCTGGCGAAGTCCGTGGTCGACCGCTGCGCCGCCGCCGCCGGCCTGCTCGTGCTCTCGCCGGTGCTGGTGGCCATCGCGATCGCCATCCGCCTGGACAGCCCCGGACCGGCGCTCTTCCGCCAGGAACGGGTGGGCAAGCACGGCGAGCGCTTCACGATGTTCAAGTTCCGGTCCATGTCCGACCGCGCCGACGAGAAGGTCATCGACCTGCGCGACGGCGCCGACGCGGGCAACGGCATGCTGTTCAAGATGCGGGTCGACCCCCGGGTGACGCGGGTCGGCAAGGTGCTGCGCGCCTACTCCCTCGACGAGCTGCCCCAGCTGATCAACGTGCTCTTCGGCTCGATGTCGCTGGTGGGCCCCCGGCCGCCGCTGCAGCGGGAGGTCGACCGCTACGGGTACGACGTCCACCGCCGCCTGCTCGTCAAGCCGGGCCTGACCGGGCTGTGGCAGGTCAACGGCCGCTCGGACCTGTCCTGGGACGAGTCGGTGCGCCTGGACCTCCGCTACGTGGAGAACTGGTCGTTCGCGTTCGACTTCATGATCCTGTGGAAGACCGCCCGCGCCGTCCTCGCCCGCTCCGGCGCGTACTGACCCCTCAGGGCGGGTCGCCGGGCCAGCGTGCTTGGCTGGGTCGGTGATGATGCCGGCGTCGGGTCCAGCGGCAGTGCCGGACGTCTGCGCCGGCGAGGCGCCGGGCCCGGACCGGGTCGTCGTCCACGCCCCTGCCAAGGTCAACCTCCACCTGGCTGCCGGGCCGCCGGGGCCCGACGGGTACCACCCCCTGGTCACCGTCTTCCAGGCGCTGTCCCTCTACGAGGAGGTCGCCGCCGCCCGGGTCGCCCCCGGCGCCGGCGTGACCCTCTCGGTGAGCGGGCGAGGGACGGAGAGCACCCCGCGTGACGCCAGCAACCTCGCGGTCCGCGCGGCCCACGCGCTGGCCGACCACCTGCGCCGCCCCGCCGACGTGGCGCTGCACCTCCACAAGGCCGTGCCTGTCGCCGGAGGGATGGCCGGCGGGTCCGCCGACGCGGCGGCCGCCCTCATGGCCTGCGACCTCCTGTGGGACGGCGGTCTGGAGCGCGAGGAGCTGCTCGACCTCGCCGCTGCGCTCGGCGCCGACGTGCCCTTCGCCCTGGTGGGGGGCACCGCGCTGGGCACCGTCCGGGGGGACCGGCTGACGCCGGTCACGGCCCGCGGGGAGCTCCACTGGGTGCTGGCCTTCGCCCACGAGGGGCTCTCCACCCCCGAGGTGTTCGCCGCCCTCGACGAGGCCAGGGCGGCGGGCCGGGCTCCCGCCCGCGACGGCCTCGACGCCGAGGTGCCCCCTGACCTGGCGCGCGCCCTGGAGGACGGGGACCCCGTCGCGCTGGGTGCGGCGCTGCGCAACGACCTCCAGGACGCCGCGACCGCCCTGCGCCCGGAGCTCGCCGAGGTGGTGGCGCTCGCCCGCGGCGCCGGGGCGCTCGGCGCCGTGGTCTCCGGGTCGGGGCCGACCGTCGCCGTGCTGGCCTCGGGGGCGGACCACGCCACCGGCCTGGCGCTGGCCCTGAGGGCCTCACCGTCGGTCGCGGGGACCAGGCACGTCCACGGCCCGGTCGCCGGCGCACGCCAGGTGGTGGGCGTAGACGTCTCGCCGCAGCACCCGTCGCTCCGGGGCCGCTGAGCCCTCCGCGCTGCTGGGCGCTCGGGTCCGCCGACGTGCTGAGACACTGGGGCCCGTGGCCCACCTCCTGAACGCTGAGGCCGTCACCGTGCTCTCGGGGGCCCGCACCGTTCTCGACGGTGTCTCCCTCGGCCTGGACGACGGCGCCCGCGTCGGCGTCGTCGGCCGCAACGGTGACGGCAAGTCCACCCTGCTCGGCGTCATGGCCCGCACCCGTGACCTCGACGGCGGCCG
>JBBSRD010000290.1:0-3969 GCA_038243415.1 Actinomycetales bacterium
CCCGCCGCGGCCAGGTAGAGCAGCGCCGGCGAGCCGAGGCCGCCGGCGCCGACGACGAGCACCCGCGCGGCCTTGAGGCGGCGCTGGCCGCCCTCACCGATCTCCGGGACGAGGAGGTGGCGCGAGTAGCGCCGCACCTCCTCGGGGGTCAGCGCGGGACCGGGCTCGACCAGGGGAGCCAGGCGGGGACCGGGCGCGGTGCTCATGCGGGCGCTGCCCCGTCCGGGCTCAGGTCGGCCATCCCCGCCATCGGGGAGGAGGCCAGCGCCCGCCGGCGCTCCGGGATGCGCCCCGCGAAGAGCGCGGCCCGGCCTGCCTCCACCGCCAGCGCCATCGCGCGCCCCATGAGCTCGGGGTCCTGCGCGCGGGTGACGGCGGTGGCCAGCAGCACCGCGTCGCACCCCAGCTCCATGGCCAACGCGGCGTCCGAGGCGGTGCCGATGCCGGCGTCCAGGACGATCGGCACGCTGGCGCGCTCGACGATGAGCGAGATGTTGTGGGGGTTGAGGATCCCGAGACCCGTGCCGATCGGGGCGCCGAGCGGCATGACCGCCGCGCACCCGGTCCGTTCGAGGCGCAGCGCCAGCACCGGGTCGTCGCTGGTGTAGGCCAGGACGGTGAACCCGTCGTCGACGAGCTGCTCGGCGGCGTCGAGGAGCTCGACCGGCTCGGGCAGCAGGGTGTCCTCGTCGGCGATCACCTCGAGCTTCACCCAGTCGGTGCCCAGCGCCTCGCGGGCCAGGCGGGCGGTGAGCACGGCCTCGCGGGCGGTGCGGCAGCCCGCGGTGTTGGGCAGCACGCGGATGCCGAGGCGGGTGAGCATCGCCAAAAGGTCGCCGTGCCCCTCGCGGGAAGCGCGGCGCATGGCCACGGTGGTCAGCGCGGTGCCCGAGGCGACCAGCGCGCGCTCGAGCACCTCGTGGTTGCTCGCGCCGCCCGTGCCGGTGATGAGACGCGATCCCAGGTGCTCCCCGGCGATGATCAGCGGGGCGTCGCTCGCCGCGCTCATCCGCCGGCCACCGCGCGCAGCACCTCGACACGGGCACCGGGCGCCACGGTCGTCGTGGCCCACGCCCCGGCGGGCACGACGGCGTCGTCCAGGGCGACGGCGGTGCCGCCACCTCCGCTCGGCGCCCCGGTGGACGCCCGGGTCGCCTGCACGATGTCGGCCACGCTGGCGTCGCCCGGCACGCTCGTCGTCTCACCGTTGACGATAATCTCCATGATCACGCCACCTCTCTCTCGGGGGTCTGTGGTCCGTTCGGTGGTGAAAGGCGCGCCGGGTCGCAGACCGCCACCACGTCGGGCACCGGCTCGCCGCTGACAACGGCCGCCACCGCGTCCGCGGTGATCCCCGACAGCAGCACGCCGCCCCGGTAATGACCGGTGGCCAGCACCAGCCCCTCGGCTTTCGCGGGGCCGATGAGCGGCAGGTTGTCGGGGGTCCCCGGCCGCGTGCGCGCGAGGACCTCGCGGAACTCCAGCTCCTCGATGGCCGGCACGAGCGCCTGGGCGTCGCGCAACAAGCCGTAGAGCCCCCCGGCGGTGACGCGCTCGTCGGTGACCTCCTCGGTGGTGGCGCCGATGACGAGCTCGCCGTCCTCGCGGGGGACGAGGTAGACCTCCCGGTCGCGCACGGTGCCGCGGACCACGTGCGTCAGCACCGGGGCGTCCGGCGTCATGGCGACCCGGGCGATCTGGCCCATGACCGGGCGGACGTGCCGTCTCGTCCCCGCGCGCGAGCCGGTCGCGAGCACGACGCGGGGAGCGCGCACCAGCTCGCCGTCCGCTAGCCGTGCGCCCGTGACGCGTCCGCGCTTGACCTCGGGTTCGGCGCGCTGCGCCACGACGCGGACCCCTGCTCGCTCGGCGGCCACGCGCAGGGCGGCCAGCAGCCGGCGGGGGTCCACCTGGTGGTCGCCCGCGAGCAGCGCCCCGCCGCACACCAAGGGGTCGAGGAGCGGTTCCAGGCGCCGGCACTCCCGCGACGTCAGGGGAACCGCGTCGAGCCCGAGCTCGCGCTGGACGCGCGTACGGTCGCTGACGCGGGCCCGGTCACCACCGTCGAGGGCCACGACGAGCGTCCCGCAGCGGCGGTAACCGGTCTCGAGCCCCGATGCCGAAGCGACGTCGCCGGCGTAGCGCTCCCAGCCGGCCCCGGCCGCGAGGTTGAGTGCGAGCAGCTCCTCCTCGCCGGGATGGAACTCCCCCACCGGGGCCAGCATGCCCGCCGCGGCCCCGGTCGCTCCGGACCCGGGCGCGGGATCGGCGAGCACGACGCAGGCGCCGCTCTGAGCGATCCGCCACGCTGCGGCCGTCCCGACGACCCCGCCGCCAATGACGACGACGTCGGCTGCTGCGGTGGCGTCCACGCGGGGCGCCTCCCTCCTAAGGTCAGTGCGCCCAGGCTACGGGGGCGGGCGAGACTGGTTCGATGCAGCCATCACCCGCCGCCACCCGCCTCGCCGACGCCCGCCTCTACCTGTGCACCGGTGCCCGCCGGGAGCGCGGCGACCTCGAGGGCTTCCTCGACGCGGTGCTCGGCGCGGGCGTCGACGTGGTGCAGCTGCGCGAGAAGCACCTCGAGGCGGCCGAAGAGCTCGAGCTGCTCGAGGTCTTCGCCCGGGCCGCCCGCCGCCACGGGGCGCTGGTGGCCGCCAACGACCGCGCGGACGTCGCCGCGGTGGCCGGGGTGGACGTGCTGCACGTGGGCCAGCTCGATCTACGACCAGCCGACGCGCGGAGGTTCGTCGGGCCGGGGACGGTCATCGGGGCGTCGACCCACGACCCGGCGCAGCTCGCCGCCGCCGCCGCGGACCGCGAGCTCGGCTACGCCTGCGTCGGACCGGTGTGGGCGACGCCCACCAAGCCCGGACGGGCTGCGGCCGGGCTCGAACTGGTGCGCCACGCTGCCGCGACGATCGGCACGGAGCCCGGCGCGCTGCCGTGGTTCGCGATCGGAGGGATCGACGGGCCGAGGCTCGATGAGGTGCTGGAGGCCGGCGCCCGACGCGTGGTCGTGGTGCGCGCGATCACCGAGTCCGACGACCCGGCGGCCGCCACCGCCGCGCTGCGGGCGCGCGTGGTGGCGGCTCACTGACCATCCTTCTGCAACGGCGGCCGTGGCGCCCGCGGCCGTCGGCGCCCCGCCCGCCGCCTGATGGATGTCTCCTGCCCCCTGGCGAGCGCGAGGCGCCCCAGCAGGGCGTCGGTGCACGCCTGTTTCCCGGTCGGGGCGATGCCCTCACGCTTCATCACCGGCAGCAACAGGTGATCGGGCTCGCCGGCGGAGCCGACGTCGGGCCAGCACCGCGGGCCCGCACGTGTCAGCTTCAGAAGTCCGCTGCAGCGGGATCAGCAGGGCCCCATGACTGGGCCGCGGACTTCTGGTCGTCATCTGACCGGGAGTGGTGTCCACCACGGTGAGGTACGCGCGGCGCTGAGGCGGCTGCCTGCGGCGGCGCGGCCACTGCTGTGACCCAGTGCGGCGACTCCTGGAACCGACAACCACGTCGCACAGAGGATCGGTGGCGGCACACCCAAGCGATCCCCGCGACACGCCGGCAGAAAGTGTCCCGCAACCCGTGCCGGCCAACTATGGCCCGTAAACCCTATTTGCGCTACTTTCGGGCATGGCCTCGGTCGGGTACGCGCGAGTCTCCACCCGAGATCAGCACGCCGAAGGCCAGACGGATGTCCTGGCGGCGGCCGGGTGCGTCAAGGTCTTCACCGACACCGCCTCGGGCAAGCTGGCCACTCGCCCGGAGCTGGACGCGGTCATGGCCTACCTGCGCGACGGGGAGGACACCTTGGTGATCACCCGGCTGGACCGTCTGGGCCGATCGGTGATCAACCTCAAGACCATCGCCAGCACCCTGGCGCAGCGGAACATCGCGCTGCGCGTGCTCGAGCAGGACATCGACACCGCCACCGCGTCCGGGCGGATGTTCTTCACCATCATGGCCTCCG
>JBBSRD010000291.1:0-3947 GCA_038243415.1 Actinomycetales bacterium
ACCGCGGGGTGGGGCCCGGCGTGGAAGACGGGCAGGACGATCGCGGAGACCGCCGCGACGTCGCGAACCCCGCCGTCGGTGACCACGCCGGCGGCCCCGCGCACGGCGGCGCGCAGCGCGAGGATGTCGCCGATGGTGCCGGTGCCGCGCTCGCCGCGGGCCTCCATGACGAGCACCTCGCCGGGCCCGAGGGAGTCGATGGCGCGCTTCTGCGCGTTGTAGCCCGCGCCGTGGGCGGCGAAGAGGTCCTTGCGGAACGGTACGTAGCGCAGGGTGCGGGCCACCCCGACGAGGCGCTGCCCGGGCCGGGTGGGGCGCAGCCCGTCGATCGAGACGTCGTCGAGCCCGCGCGAGCGCAGCTGGGAGCTGAGCGTCGCCACGCCGACCCCGTTGAGGGCGGCCCGGCGCTCGTCGGTGAGGACGAAGGGCTGCTCCGCGGCACCGTCAGAGCCCGTCAGGCCCGCCGCCTCGGCGCTGCCCCAGGCCTCGGCGCGCTGGGCGTCGTCGGCCGCCGGCCCGGCGCCGGGCGCGCCGACGGCTGGACCGTCCACGATGCGGGTGACCAGGCGCCCTGTGGTGGGCGAACCGGGCGAGCCCGGGGCGTCGACCTCCACCTCGACGACCTGGCCGGGCACCGCGACCGACGACCCGGCGGGGGTGCCGGTGAGGATCACGTCACCGGCGCGCAGCGTCAGCATCTCCGAGAGGTCCGCGACGAGCTGGCCGAAGGAGAAGAGCAGGTCGGCCGTGGTGTCGTCCTGCACCAGCTCGCCGTCGAGCCAGGTGCGCACGCGCAGCCCGGCGGGGTCCAGGCCGGCAGCCGGCAGGAGCGACGGGCCGATGGGGGTGAACCCGTCGCCGCCCTTGGAGCGCACGTTGGAGCCCTTGTCGGCCGCTCGCAGGTCGTACAGGCCGAGGTCGTTCGCGGCCGTCACGGAGGCGACGGCGTCCCACCCCGCGGCGGCGTCGACGCGGTGCACGTCGCGCCCGAGGACCAGGGCGATCTCGCCCTCGAAGGCCAGCAGCTCGGCGTTCGCGGGGCGCGCCACCTCCGCGCCGCTGGGCGCGAGGGAGCCGGTGGGCTTGAGGAAGTACGAGGGGTGCTCCGGCGTCCGCCCCCGCTGCGCTGCGCGCGACGGGTAGTTGAGGTGGACGGCGACCACCGTGGCCGGGCGCCTCCCCAGGAGGTCGGCGATCTGGTCGTCGGTCATGACGTTCGGGCCTTTCTCGAGGGAGCTGCGGCGCGGGGGAGGAGGCCGGCGAAGAACGACGCCAGCCCGGCGTGGGCGCCGACGGGCAGCACGTGCGCGACGTACTGGTCGGGGCGCACCACCACCACGACGCCGCCCCGGTCGAGCCCGCGCACGTCGAAGATGTCGGCTGCGGGGTCCGCGGCGTAGACCTTCTCGGCGTCGACCAGCGCGAACGGCCCCGACAGCGGGCGGAACACCGGCGGCACGTCGGTGAGGACGATCCCCGCGTGCTCCTGCTGGTAGACCACCTTGACGTCGAACCAGGCGTCAGCGTCGGCGCCGTCCGGGGTGGCGGCGAGCGGTGAGTCCTCAGCCTCGGCGAGCCACCGCGCCAGGTCCTGGACGGGGCCGTCCGCGCCGGCAGCGGTGGCGTCGGCGAAGACGTAGACCCGCCAGCGCCCGTCGGCCCTGGCGTGGTGGCCGAGCTGGACGGGGTTCCCGTCGCACACGCGGACGACGCCGGCGGACTTGAAGCGCTTGCCGATCGGGAAGCCCGTCGCGAGGCCCTGGTGGGCGGGCTCGGCGGTGATCATCGACGGGGCGTACTCCGTCATGAACCCGGCCGGGAACTCCTGGGTGCGGACGTAGTAGTCCTCCAGCTCGGAAGGGTCGTCGAACTCCTCCGGCCGCTTGGCCATCAGCGCCGACCACTCCTTGTCGAAGTCGATGAGGTTCTTGGCGACCACCTGGCGCTCCGCGGAGTACGTGGCGAGCAGCGCCTCGGCAGCGCGGCCCTCCAGCACGTGGCCGAGCTTCCAGCCGAGGTTGAAGCCGTCCTGCATGGAGACGTTCATGCCCTGCCCGGCCTTGGCGCTGTGCGTGTGGCAGGCGTCGCCGGTGATGAAGACGCGCGGCGTCCGCTCGCCGAGCTCGTCGAGCGGCACGTCGTCGAAGCGGTCCGTGAGCCGGTGACCGACCTCGTAGACGCTGTGCCACGCGACGTCGCGGACGTCGAGGGAGTACGGGCTCAGGATCGCCCGGGCCTTCTCGATGATCGTCTCGATCGGGGTGTCGCGCACGGCCCCGGCGTCGGTCACGGGAACCTCCCCGAGGTCGACGTACATGCGGAAGAGGTGCCCGCCCTCGCGGGGGATGAGCAGGATGCTGCCGCCGTCGCTGGACGCGATGGCGCACTTGCGCCGGATGTCGGGGAAGTCGGTCACGGCCAGGACGTCCATGACGCCCCACGCGTGGTTGGCCTTGTCGCCGGTCATCGTCGCGCCGATCGCCTGGCGCACGCGGCTCCTCGCTCCGTCGCACCCGACGACGTAGCGGGCCCTGACGGTCACCGCCTCGCCCTCGTGCTCGCCGGCGGTGCGGGTCAGCGTGACGGTGACGGGGTGATCGCTCTCACGACCACCGCCTCCACCGGTGACGACGAGGTCCTCCAGCCCGTAGCCGTAGTCCGGCTCCGTCCGCGCGGGGGACAGGGCCATGACCTCGGCGAAGTAGTCCAGCACCCGTGCCTGGTTGACGATGAGGTGCGGGAACTCGCTGATGCCGGACGGGTCGTCGGGGGTCAGCGCGGTGCGGACGATCGCGGAGGGGTTGGAGGGGTCGGGCTTCCAGAACGCCATCTCGGTGATGCGGTACGCCTCGGCGATGATCCGCTCCGCGAAGCCGAACGCCTGGAAGGTCTCGACGCTGCGCGCCTGGATGCCGTCCGCCCGCCCGACAGTGAGCCGGCCGCCGCGCGCGTCGACGATCCGGGTGGTGACGCTCGAGAACTGCGAGAGCTGCGCGGCAGTGATCATCCCTGCCGGACCGGTGCCGATGATGAGGACGTCGACCTCCTCGGGCAGCTCGTCGGGCCGGTCGAGGCCCGTCCCGGCCGCCGGGAGGACGCGGGGGTCGCCGGAGACGTACCCGTGGTGGTGGAACTGCACAGCCTTGCCACCTCTCTGTGGTGCCTAGCGCGCCATCGCACGCTCCGGAAAAGATATACGACTCTGGATAAGGCATGGTTGGGGGGGTGAGCACCCTGACGCCGGCGCCCATCGATCTCGCCCGTGAGGGCTCGAAGGTCGACCTCGCCTATGACGTGATCCGCGCCCGCATCCTCGACCGGACGTACACCCCCGGCTACCGGCTGGTCCTGGGGAGCCTCGCGCGCGAGCTGGGGGTCTCGACCGTGCCGGTGCGCGAGGCCGTCCGTCGCCTGGAGGCGGAGAACCTGGTGGACTTCACCCGCCACGTCGGCGCCACGGTGCGCGGGCTGGACCCGGTGGAGTACCGCTGGACCGTCGAGACCCTCGCCATCGTCGAGGCCGCGGCCACCGGCGCCTCGGCCCCGCTGCTGGGCGACGCCGCGATCGCCCGTGCCCGCGCGCTGAACGAGCAGATGCGCGCCGGCCTGGCCGACCTCGACCCGCTGCGCCACTCCCACCTCAACCAGCAGCTGCACCGCACGCTGGTCTCGGCGTGCCCGAACCCCCACCTCGTCGACCTCGTCGACCGGGGCTGGGACCGCCTGGCGACCCTGCGGTCCTCGGTGTTCTCCTTCGTCCCCGAGCGCGCCGCCCCCTCGGTGGAGGAGCACGACGCGCTCATCGACCTCATCGTCTCGCGCGCGGACCCCGCGGACGTCGAGCGCGCCGCCCGCGAGCACCGCAGCCGAACCGTGAGCGGGGTGCTGGCGGCCCAGGTCGCCCCGGCCGCCAGCACCCCCTGAGGAGGCTCAGCGCGCCTCAGCCG
>JBBSRD010000292.1:0-3910 GCA_038243415.1 Actinomycetales bacterium
CGGCGAAGGTGGCGCGAGACACGGCGTCCAGCCCGAGGGTCACCTCGTCGAGCAGCGTCAGCGGCGCGCGGGCGGCGAGCCCCAGGACCACCCCCAGGACCACCCCCAGCGCCGAGCGCTGCCCCCGGGAGAACCGGTCGACGAAGGAGCGCAGCGACAGTCCGAAGGTGTCGACCAGGTGGGCGGCGGCATCCGGGCTGAAGCCGGGCCGCAGGGCGGCGGCCGTGCGCAGGACGTCGCGGACGCGGTCGCTGGTGACCACGTCGCCGCCCTCCCGGACCAGGCACGTGCGCGCCATGGTGAGCGGGTCCTCGAAGGGGTCGACCCCCGCGACCCGCACCTGACCCGCGCTCGGCCGGCGGAGACCGGCCACCACGGCCAGGAGCGTGGACTTGCCGGAGCCGTTGGGCCCGAGGAGGCCGTGGACGGCTCCGGGAGACCACGTCAGCGCGGCCACGTCGAGGGCCGGAGCCGCGTGGCGCCGGTAGCGGACGCTCACCCCGTGGAGGCTCACGTCGAGGCCGGCGCTCTCGCTGGTCATCGCGACCCTGCGCCCTGCGTCGCGTCGACGGCGTGGGCAGCCCTGGTGGCTCGGGCCCCGACGTGGCGTCGGACGTGGTCGACGAGCTCGTCACCGTCGATCCCGAGCAGGTCCGCCTCGGCCAGCGCCGGGTCCAGCACCTCGTCCACGTAGCGGGCCGCACGGTGGCCTCGCAGGCGCTCGCGAGCACCCTCGCGGACGAACACCCCGATGCCGCGGCGCTTCTCGGCGGTCGCCTCGTCCACGAGGTCGCTCAGCGCCCGCGCGGCGGTGGCGGGGTTGATGCCGAGCTGCACGGCGTACTGCGTGGTGGAGGTCAGCCGGTCACCGGCGCGCAGCCGCCCGGCGAGGACGTCGTCGCGCACCTGGTCGGCGATGCGGACGTACAGCGGGCCGGGTCCGTCGAGCATGGCGTCGAGCATCATCGTCCCCTCTGGTTCTTCGAAGGACCAGTGAACCACAGAGGCTGGTCACACCACCAGGGTCGGAACCCACTCCGGCGGGTCGGCCGTGCTCAGCGCCTCGTCGTCGACGCGGAAGGACCGCACCGCCCCCACCGGCGTGTGCGGGCCCTCGAAGCGCACCGTGACCCACCCGGCACCGGACCCCTGCACCCAGCCGGGCCCCTGCTCTGCGTGGACGACGTCCGCGCCGGGACGCCACTGCTGCGCCGCCGGGAGGGGGCCGTAGGGCGCCGGCGTCGCATCATCGGAGGGCTCGGGCTCTGCGGCCGGGGCGACGTCGCCGGTCGCCTCGTCACCTGCGCGCTCGGCGTCCCTGCCATCCACCGCCTCGTCCCCGCCAGCAGCCGCCTCAGGCGCTCCGTCCCCGCGCTGCACGAGCTCCAGCGCGGCGAGGAGGTCCTGCTGGGCGAAGGAGCTCAGGCCGCTGACCCCCACGCCGAGCAGGCGCAGCCCGTCGCTCACGTCCACCCCCGCCAGCAGCGTGACGGCCGCGGCGGCGATGGCGCCCGCGTCGTCCACGGGGTGCGCCGTGGTGGAGGAGCGCGACAGGATCGAGAGGTCGTGGCGCCGCACCTTCAGCGTCACCGTCCTTCCGCTCAGCCCGTCGCGCTGCAGGCGCTCGGCGACGCGCCGCGAGAGCCGCACCACCTGGGCCCCGAGGAGCGCACGGTCGGTGAGGTCGGCCGGGAAGGTCTCCTCCACCGACACCGACTTCGACTCCCGGTGCGCGACGACGACCCGCGGGTCGATGCCGCGGGCGTGGGCGTGCAGCGAGGTGCCGTGGGACTGGCCGACGAGGCTCACCACCTCCACCAGCTCGGCGGCGGCGACCGCCCCGACCGTCGTGTAGCCGTGGCGCACCAGCCGCTCCTCGGTGACCGGCCCCACGCCCGGCAGCCGGCGCACCGGCATCGGAGCGAGCAGCCCGGCCTCGGTGCCGGCCGGGACCACGCGCAGGCCGTCGGGCTTGTCGAGGTCGGAGCCGATCTTCGCCACGAGCTTCGACGTCCCGATCCCCACGGACACCGTGAGTCCCGTCTCCCGGAGCACGCGGGTCCGGAACTCCTGCGCGAGCCCCGTCACGATCTCCGCGGCAGCCTCGGGCGATGCGGTGTCGGACAGCTCGTCGCGCGCCGGGCCGGCCGCGAGGTCGACGTAGGCCTCGTCGAGGCTCAGCAGCTCGACGACGTCGGACAGCTCAGCGACCAGCGCCATGACGTGGGCGGACGCCGTCCGGTAGGCCTCGAACCGGCCGGAGAGATACGCGGCGTTGGGGGCGCGGCGCCGAGCCATCGCGGTCGGCATCGCCGATCCCACCCCGAAGACGCGCGCCTCGTAGCTCGCCGTGGCGACCACCCCGCGCCAGCCGGTACCACCCACCACCACGGGCCTGCCGCGCAGCGACGGCTTGTCACGTTGCTCGACGGCGGCGAAGAAGGCGTCGAGGTCGAGGTGCATCACCGTCGGCGCGCTGCGCACCCCCCGCGGAGAGGCTCCCGGCGTCATCCCCACCACGCGACCAGTGTGCGACGGGGGTACGACGGCGCACCCTCTCCTTCCCGCGCTCTGGTCACCTTCTGCGGCCACGAGCGCTCCGGCGCCGCAAGGAGTGACCGAAGTGCGGGTGGAGGAAGGTCAGAGGCGACGGGCCACCACGGCGTAGAGGGGGTCGCCGCGGTAGCGCCCGCCCCGGTCCCGCCCGGGCGGGGTGCGGAGCGAGACGTCCGCCTCGGTGAAGCCCCCGGCGCTGCGCAGGTACTGCGCGACGACGGCGCACCGGCCGTCGTCGCCGGTGGCGAGCCACCCGTGGACGGCCTTCGTGGGGAAGCAGCGGTTCGAGAACGTCAGCACGACGGGCGCCCCCGGCCGCAGCACCCGCGCGGCCTCGGCCAGGACCTCGACGGGCCGCACCAGGTAGTCCACGGAGACGCAGCACAGCACCGCGTCGACGGTGGCGTCGCCCAGGGGCAGGGTCGGGTCGGCGTTGAGGTCGTGGACCACCTCGCGGGTGGCCATCGGGTTGGCCGCGAGCTCCGAGCCGTTCATCCCCAGGACCACCAGCTCGTCGGGGGCTGAGCGCAGGTGGGAGATCCACGAGGACATGAGGTCGAGCACCACCCGCGGGCGCCCGAGGTCCGGCCCCGAGCCGTCGATCCCCAGCTCGGCGTACAGGGCGCCGACCGCGTCGACCGCCCCCTCGTCGATGTGGGTCACGAGCCGCGGGGGCCCGTAGAAGCGGGGGTCGGGGCTCTCGTCGTCGCGGGAGAAGAACCCGGGCGGGAAGGGGTCCGAGGTGCTCATCGGGCCAGCGTGGCCGTCGGGGGCCGGCGCCGCCCGTTCAGCTCGTGACGTCCTTGCTGGTCATCCGGGCCCACGCCGCGACGAGGAGGACGGCGATCCAGGCGCCCTGCAGCACCAGGCCCTGCCCCATGCCGCCCCAGGCGACGGGGTCCCGCAGGAGGTCGGCGAAGCGCAGCCAGCCGTCGGTGAAGAGGAACGGGCGCAGCCAGGAGAGCTGGGGGATCTGCGCCATGATCCCCACGAGCACGACGGCGATGGCGGTGGCCGACATCGCGGCCACCGGGACCTCGGTCATCGTCGAGACCAGGAGCCCGAGCGCGGCCACGGTCGCCAGCATCAGCGTGATGTAGAGGGTGACCCCGGCCAGGCGCGCGAGCCCGTCGGCGTAGGGCACGGTCGTCCCCGAGAACAGGATGACGTCGCCCAGCGGGAACAGCAGGAGGCCGACGACCACCCCGGTCACGGAGACCGTGAGCACGGCGAGGAAGGCGTAGAGCACGGTGGAGAGGTACTTCACGACCAGCAGGCGCGTGCGGTCCACGGGGGTGACGAGCAGGTAGCGCAGCGTCCCCGAGGAGGCCTCGCCGGCGACCGACTCCCCGGC
>JBBSRD010000293.1:0-3895 GCA_038243415.1 Actinomycetales bacterium
AGTGGACCCCGCGACGCACCCATCGGCCCCCCGGCCGCGGTCGCACTCCAGGTCGTCGGCCGTATCCATGACGTCGTCGCTCTCGTCAGGGCGGGACGGGCTCAGCGGTGAGGGGCCCGTGCGCGACCGGCTGCGGGGAGTCGGGCTGGGCGGGGGCGCTCGCGGGGAGCAGCGGCGGGGCCTCGCCGGCGTCGAGAGCAGCCCGGTGCTCCCCGATCACCCTCAGGGGCAGGTAGTGGTCGCGCTGGAGGCTGAGCACGAGGCGCAGTCGCGCCACGTGGGCGGGGGCGAACTTGCGGTACCCCGAGGGCGTCCGCGCCGGGGTGACCAGACCGCGCTCCTCGAGGAAGCGCACCTTGGAAGGCGTGATGTCGGGGAAGTCCTCGCGCAGGCTCCCCAGCACCTCACCGATGGTCAGCAGGTCCGCGGCGGGCGGGCGGCGCCCGGGCGCCCGCTCCGCGGTGCTCACGGCCTCCGGCTCATCCCTGCTCGTCCTGCCCGTCGGTGCGCGGGTGGTAGGTCAGGCGGTACTTGCCGATCTGCACCTCGTCACCGGCGCCCAGCGGCGCGACGTCCACGCGGTCGCGGTTGACGTAGGTGCCGTTGAGGCTGCCGGCGTCGCGCACGGAGTAGCCCGCGTCGGTGCGCTCGAAGGCCGCGTGACGACGGGAGACGGTCACGTCGTCGAGGAAGATGTCGCTCGCGGGCCGGCGGCCGGCGCTGACGGTGTCGGCGTCCAGGAGGAAGCGGGCGCCGACGTTGGCGCCCGACTGGACGATCAGCAGCGCGGAGCGCGGCGGGAGCGCGGCGATGCCGCGCAGGTCCTCACCGGACAGCGCGGTCGCGTCCTCGGCGTCCTGCGACGGCTGGGCGCGCTCGGTGTGCGTGGTGGGGTCCTCGCGCACGGCGGCGAACCTCGCGGTGCTGTCCGGTGCACTGACCTCGTCCTGCTCCTGGCCGCTCACGTGCGATCTCACCTCCATGGCGGGGCTTCCCGCTGGTCGGGGGCCCCGGAAGGTCAACTGTAGTGGCCGCGGCGCAGCGGTGGTGCGACCTGCACCACGAGCGCGTCGCTGCCCGCCGGCTCAGTCGTCGTCGGCCCGCCGGGCTCCCGGCTCTTCGCTGCCCTGCGTCGCGCGCCGGTAGCCGCCCGCCGACAGCAGGCCCGGCGGCTCACCGGCGGTCTCGGCGTCGACCTCGAGGAGCCAGCCCTCCCGCTCGGGGTCGGCGTTGACCAGCTCCGGGCTCCCCGTGAGGGCGGTGTTGCGTGCCGTGACGGTCCCCGAGAGCGGCGCGAACAGGTCGGCGACGGTGATCGTGGACTCCGCCTCGCCGTAGGCACGCCCGGCGACGAGCCGGGCACCGGGCGCGGGGAGGGTGAGGGCGACGACCTCGCCGAGGTGGGCCTGGGCGAAGGAGCTCAGGCCGATGCGCCACCGCGCACCGGAGCCCTCCCCCGGCAGGCGCGCAACCCAGTGGTGCTCCAGGGACCAGCCGTGGGGCTCGGGGGCGCTCATGAGGCGCCGCCCTCGCCCGGGTCCTCGGGGACCAGCTCCGAGGGGGCCACCGCCTCGCGGACGGCGCTGATCTCCACCGCGTCCTCCTGCTCGACCCCCCCGGTGCCGCCGCGCGCGGACAGCGTCGCCAGGACGCCTCCGGGAAAGCTCATGGCCGAGGCCAGCGTGGTGGGCTCCCCGATGGCGACGAAGACGAACGGGGCGCTGACGACGGCGCCGTCGACGACCACCGAGCCCGCGGAGGCGCTCAGGTCACCCGGTTCGGCAGAGCTCGTGGCCGGGTCGGCGGGGTCCGCGACGACGTAGGTGCTGGCCACGACCCGCACGTCGCCCAGGGAGATCGCCTCCGCGCCGGCGTCGCGCAGCTCCTGGACCGCGGACAGCATCAGGTCGGCGTCGGCGCCCGCGCCGGAGAGCGTCAACGTGATGCCGGGGCCCGTGGCCGGCGCGGTGCCCGCGAGGATCCCCAGCACGTCCAGGCGCTCGCGGGCCACCTCGCGCGCCGCTGCGGAGTCCCCGCTGGCCGCGCGCAGCTCCTGGCGGGTGCGGGCGAGCTCGGCGACCTCGCCCTGGAGGCGGTCGGCCCGCGTGGACGTGCTGTCGAGCAGGGTGATGAGGTCGGACTGGCGCAGGGTGGACAGGTCGGTGCTGTCCTGGTCGCGCACGGTGGTCACCAGGCCGAGGCCGAGCAGGAGGCACAGCATCCCTGCGGCGAGCTGGGAGCGGGTCGCCCGCGGCCGCAGGGCCGCTACCAGGCGTGACCGGCCGTCCGGCCCGTCAGTGGTCTCCTCGGCGCCCTCGCGGCCGTCGCTGGCCGCCGAGGGCTCCATCGGCTCCGGGGGCCGCGTGGTGGAACTCATGCCTTGAAGAGGTGGCGTCGGATGGCGGCGGCGTTGGCGAAGATCCTGATGCTGAGGACCACCACCACCCCGGTGGAGAGCTGCGCGCCGACCCCGAGCTGGTCGCCGAGGTAGACGATGACGGCGGCGACCAGGACGTTGGAGGCGAAGGAGACCACGAACACCTTGTCGTCGAAGATCCCGTCGAGCAGGGAGCGCAGCCCGCCGAAGACGGCGTCGAGGGCGGCGACGACCGCGATGGGCAGGTAGGGCGCCAGCACCGCGGGGACCGCGGGGGTCAGGACGAGGCCGAGGGTGACCCCGAGCAGCAGCCCGAGGGCGGCGATCACCGCTGCGCTCCGGCGTCGTCGCCGGCGGGCGCCGGCTGGGTGGTGCTGGCGTGGCGCAGGGTCTCCACGCTGCCGGCGGGGAGCTGCAGGCTGCGGTGGGCGGTCGAGGTGACCTGGACCCCGTAGGCGTCCTCGAGCGCGGCGACGTAGGCGCCTGCGGCGGAGGCCGCGAAGTCGTGTGCCATGACGTCAGGGTCCCCCACGGCCTCGACGACGTAGGGGGGTGTCAGGGGTTGGTAGTCCACGAGGATCGCCTGCCCGGCGACGCGGATCGAGGACAGGGACGTGAGGCGGTGGCCGCTGACGCTCACCGCCTGGGCCCCGGCGGCGAAAAGACCGTTGGTCACCACCTGGAGGTCGCGGTCGAGCACGCGGCCCTGGTCGGCGGCGGTGGCGTCGCGGGGGTCTCCCCCCGGCGCGCTGGCCCGCGAGCCAGGAGCGTCGTCGATGCTCAGGCGCAGGCCGCGCCCGCTGACGGGTGAGGTGGCCGAGAGCAGCCCGCCGGTCCGGTTCGCGGCCACGAGGTCGTCGCCGCCGCCGGACAGTGCGGCGTCGCGGCGCGCGTCGACGGGTGCGCGCAGCGCGTGGACGCGCTCGCTGGCGCTGGTGACCGTGGCGCGGCGCTCGGCGACCTCGGTGACGAGGGCCTCGCGCGCTCCCGGGGCGGCGGGGGTGCGCAGGGTGATCACGGCGATGGACGCGCAGAGCCCGAGGGCGATGGCGACCACGGCGACCCACGCGGTGCTCATCCGTGACCGCGGCGGGCGGGGCTGCCCACCGGGGGTGGTCGCCCTGCGCCGGGCGGCCGCGCTGGCGTATCCGGGGTCCATGGCTCGCTCGGAGGTCTCGCGGAGCAGGCTCATCGACGCGTCGGGCGCGCGCGGGGGTCTGGCGGCGGCGGGGGGCTCAGCGCTGTGGTCGACGCTGGTGACCTGCTGGTTCACCGCGGGGCCTCCCGGCGTCTCGTGGCCCTCACGCCCTGCGGCTCGCGGACCGACGACCCGGCCCCCACGACCGCCGTCGACGCCCTCGTCGACGGGGTGTGGGACCTGTGCGTCGGGACGGCGGGATTCGAACCCACGACCCCTTGACCCCCAGTCAAGTGCGCTACCAAGCTGCGCCACGTCCCGGCCCTGTTCGGGCGCGCTCAGACTACATGCCCCCCGGGGTCAGCGGCGGCGGCCCGGGC
>JBBSRD010000294.1:0-3803 GCA_038243415.1 Actinomycetales bacterium
CGCTGCGCAGCGGGTCGGTGACGTGCTCCTGCCCGATGACCTCGGAGAAGGACTCTGGCCGGTAGCGACGGTAGAGAGCGGTGGACACGACGGCGAGGCTAGCGAGGTCCACCGACAGCGCGGGCCCTCGAGCGCCCGCGTCCGGGCACGAGAGGACCCCTCGTGCACCCGCCAGAGCCCACCTGCCCTTGCTGCCTTCCGACCCTGGGGGAGTTCAGTGGGGTGACGCCGCACGAGGGGCCGCCGACCACGGTAACCGGCGGCCTCGGCGACACCGCCGGGGCCGGCCGGGCGGGTGCCGGCCCGTCGACGCCGACGAGCCGGTAGTGTGGACCGCGGAGGATTCGCCTAGTGGCCTATGGCGCTCGCCTGGAACGCGGGTTGGGTTAACGCCCTCATGGGTTCAAATCCCATATCCTCCGCCGCCGCTGGCCCTGCACCCTGAACCACGGTGCGGGGCCAGCCCTGGTTCGGCCCCGCGCACCTTCTGTCCCTGCCTCGTCCGGCCCTCTCGCGCGTCCGACCTGGCGGAGCGCCCCGGCCCCCACCCTGGTGCGGCCTACGCTCGCCCGGTGATATTCGCCCGCGTCGGCGACGGCCGCCCCTACCCCGACCACGGGTTGACCACGCCCAAGCAGTGGGCGCAGGTGGCTCCGCGCCAGGTACGCCTCGACGACCTGGTCACGACCAAGCGCGCCCTCGATCTGGCGCTGCTGCTCAGCGAGGAGTCGACGTTCTACGGAGACCTGTTCGCCCACGTGGTCGCGTGGCGGGGGGAGCTGTACCTCGAGGACGGGCTGCACCGCGCGCTGCGCACGGCCCTCCAGCAGCGCAACCTCCTGCACGCCCGGGTCCTCGAGCTCCCGGGCTGACGGGACGTCCCGCAGCCGACACGGAGGTCCCCGACGGGCCCCTCAGCCTCCCGTCGCGGACGTCGCGGACGTCGCGCGCTCGAAGGACCCCAGCAGCGCCGCGGCCACGCTGACCGCGATCGTCGCGGGTTCCTTGCTCCGCAACGACGCCAGGCCGATCGGCGTCACCACGCGGTCCAGCGCCTCGGGGGCGTGCCCGACCCCCGCGAGGTGCCGGCGGAAACGGGACCACTTCGCCGCCGAGCCGATGAGCCCGATCGACGCCACCGCAGGGACTCGCAGCGCCGCGTCGCACAGCGCGGCGTCCTCCCCGTGGTCGTGCGTCATCACCAGCACGTGCACCCCGACGGGCAGGTCGGCCAGCACCAGCTCGGGCAGCACCGGCACCTCGTGGACGCGCACGCGGGCCCGCGCGTCGTCCAGGACGGCCAGCCGGGCCGGGTCGAGCAGCGCGGCCCGCGAGTCGACGAGGTGCAGGTCGAGGTCCTGGCGGGCGAGGACGCGCGCCAGCTCCAGGCCCACGTGCCCCACCCCGAAGATCGCCACGGCAGGCACCACGGGGAGCGGCTCCAGGAGGACGGTCGCCTCACCGCCGCAGCACTGGGCGCCGTAGCGCGCCGGCGCCCGCTCGGACAGCGTCATCGTCATCAGCTCGGGCCCAGCCCCCGGCGCGGCCAGCATCTCGCGGGCCCGCGCCAGAGCGCTGGCCTCGAGGTTGCCGCCGCCCACGGTCCCCCAGGCGGCGTCGGCGCCGACCACCATCTTGGCGCCCGGCTCCCGCGGGGCGTGGCCGCGCACCGACGCGACGGTCACCAGCACCCCCGCCCGGCGCTCCTCGCGCAGCGCCGAGACCGCCCGCACCCAGTCCATCAGGGTGCCTGCGGTGAAGGGCCTGCCACGAGCCGGTCCTGCTCCGAGCGCGGTCGCAGCGGCGGCGCCGCGGGGTCCACGGGGTCCGGCGCGACGGACCTCTCCTCGACGTGCCCGTGGCCCCGCTCGTGCCTCTGGTCGTGGTGGACGAGCCCCTCCGACGTGCCGTCGCCGCCGAGCGCCCGCTCACCCCGGCCCCTCGCCCGCTCCATGGCCCACCACACCGCCTCGGGGGTCGCCGGGGAGGCCAGGTCTACCGAGGTGCCGGCCGGCCCGAACGCCGCGACGGCCTGGCGCAGCGCCTCCCGCACGGAGAACGCCAGCATCAGCGGCGGCTCACCGACGGCCTTGGAGCCGTAGACGACGCCGTCCTCGGCGGCGTCGGTCATGAAGGACACGTGGAAGGCCTCGGGCATCTCCGAGAAGCTCGGCAGCTTGTACGTGCTGGCGGCCTGCGTGGCGAGGCGCCCGCGCTGCGGGCCGTCGCTCTCGTCCCAGCGCAGCTCCTCCAGCGTCAGCCACCCGGCTCCCTGGACGAACCCTCCCTCGACCTGACCGCGGTCGATCAGCGGCGAGAGGCTGCTCCCGACGTCGTGCAGGACGTCCACCCGCAGCGTGCGGTACCCGCCCGTGAAGGCGTCCACCTCCACCTCGGCGACGGCCACCCCGAACGCGAAGTACTTGAAGGGCTCCCCCTGCATGCGCGTGGAGTCCCAGTGCAGGCCCTCCGTGCGGTAGAAGCCCGCCGCCCACAGCTGGACGCGCTCGGAGTAGGCCTCGCGCACGAGGTCGTCCCAGGCCAGCTCGCGCAGCGATGCATCCGGGGCGCCCGGGGCGCTCACCACGCCGTCGACGAAGCGCACCTGCTCCGCGGCGGCGCCGAGGTGCGCCGCGGCGACGACGGCCAGGCGCTCGCGGATCTGCTCGCACGCGTCCTTCACCGCGGCGCCGTTGAGGTCCGCCCCGGAGCTGGCAGCGGTGGCCGAGGTGTTCGGGACCTTGTCGGTGCGGGTCGGCGCCAGGCGCACGGCTGCCGGTGGGACCCCCAGGGCGGTGGCAGCGACGGCGAGCATCTTGGTGTGGAGGCCCTGGCCCATCTCGGTGCCGCCGTGGTTGATGAGCACGGAGCCGTCCTTGTAGACGTGCACGAGCGCCCCGGCCTGGTTGAACGCCGTGTAGTTGAAGGAGATCCCGAACTTCACCGGCGTGATCGCCAGCCCCCGCCTCGCGTGGGCGTGCTCGGCGTTGAACGCGGCGACCTCGCGCTGGCGGGCGGCCACGTCGGCGCTCTCGGACGCCTCGCCCCACGCCCGTTCCAGTCGCTCGGCGTGGCGCACCGGCTGCCCGTACGGCGTGCCCTGCCCGGGGCGGTAGAGGTTGCGGCGCCGCAGCTCCGCGGCGTCGATCCCGAGGAGGGGCGCGCACCGGCCCAGCAGGTCCTCGATGACCATCATCCCCTGGGGCCCGCCGAAGCCGCGGAACGCCGTCTGCGACGTCTTGTGGGTGCGCGAGATCCGCCCGTCGACCCGCACGTCGGGGATGAAGTACGCGTTGTCGACGTGGCACAGCGCCCGGGCGAGGACGGGCTCGGAGAGGTCCAGGCTCCACCCGCCGTCGGACGTGAGCACCGCGTCCAGCGCCTGGAGCATCCCGTCGCCGTCGAAGCCGACCCGCCACTGCGCCTGGAAGCCGTGCCGCTTGCCGGACATCGTCATGTCCTGGCCACGGTTCAGCCGGACCCGCACCGGGCGCCGCTCGAGCACCGCCCCGAGCGCTGCCACCGCGGCGTAGCCGTGCGGCTGCATCTCCTTGCCGCCGAACGCCCCGCCCATCCGCAGGCACTGCACGGTCACCTCGTGGCTGCGCAGGCCCAGCACGTGGGCGACGATCTCCTGGGTCTCGGAGGGGTGCTGGGTGGAGGACTGCACGAAGACCTGGCCGGCCTCGTCGAGCAGGGCCAGCGAGGCGTGGGTCTCCAGGTACAGGTGCTCCTGCCCGCCGAGGTCGACCTCGCCGTGGAAGACGTGCGCGCGGGCGGCCAGGCCCGCCTCGACGTCGCCG
>JBBSRD010000295.1:0-3787 GCA_038243415.1 Actinomycetales bacterium
GGTGCCAGTCCGCAGGCATGGCCGGGACCGCGCCCAGGCCGGTGAGCGCGTCCCGCAGGTTGACGAGCATCACGTCTCCGCGGATCCCCTGCAGCCCCAGCGACTCGCGGCTGCGCACCCAGAGCGCGACCAGACCGGCGATGACGGCGATGAGCACCGCGGTGCCCGGGACCACCTGGAACGGGTTGTCGCGCTCGCTCTGCACCCACAGGAGGCCGGCGGCGGCCACGACGTCGAGCAGCAGCATGCCTCGCAGCCGCAGGTAGAAGCCCCCGAGCAGGATGACGATGATCATCGATGCTGCGGGCACCCACTCGGAGTACTGCGCGGAGAGCCCCGAGATGAGCAGGGTCAGCGCGGTGAGCCAGAGGAGCGCCAGCGCCTGGCGGGGCACCGTGCGGGGCCGGACGATGCGGTTGACGCGCCGGCGCAGCCGGACCAGGCGGTCGGCCCGGCGCACGCCCGCGTCGTCAGGGGCGCGGCGCGGAGCGCTCTGCTGCTCCACCGGTCCGCTCACGCCTCGACGGTAGCGACCCCCAGGGTGCTGCGGGGGCGTCTGCGGGCGCGCGCTCACCTGGGTCCCAGGGGGCTCGTCGGGAGGCCGGCCACGGCCTCGGGCTGGCAGGTGGGGCACCAGAAGATCGTCCGGGCGACCATCTCCCCTCCCAGGACCGGTGTGCCGCAGACCCGGCAGGGCTTCGACGTGCGCTTGTAGACGTAGTTCGCGCCCTCGCGCGCGCGGGTCCTCCTCCCCTGGTCGTCGAGGCGGTGGTGGGTCTCGGTGGTGATGATGCGCCCGGAGGAGACGCCCTTGCGCATGAGGACCACGAGGTCGTCCCACAGAGCGCCCAGGGTCTCCTCGGGAACGTCGCGCCCGGGCACGAAGGGGTTGAGCCCGGCGCGGAAGAGCAGCTCGGCGCGGTAGATGTTGCCGATGCCCGCGACGAGGTCCTGGCGCATCAGGAGCCCGCCGACGGCGGAGCGCGAGCGCCGCACGTTCGCGGCGACGGCGGCGCGGGAGGCGCCGCGAGGGTCGGTCACCAGGGGGTCGGGCGCGAGGCGGGCCGCGTTGACCGCCAGCTCGTCCGGCTCGAGGAGCTCGCAGGCGGTGGGACCCCGCAGGTCGCCCCAGGGCTGCTCCTCGCCGTCGCCCGCCACGAGCCGCAGGCGCAGCGCGCCCCGCTCCTCGGGGGCGTCGTCGTCACCGAGGGTGAACTTCCCGTAGAGACCGAGGTGGACGTGCAGCACGCGGCGGTCCGCGTCGGCCGCGGCGCCGCGGACCTCGGGCCACGGGGCGTCGGCGGGGGCGAAGTCGACGAAGAGGTGCTTGCCGTGGGCCCTGGTCCTCACGACGCGTTCCCCGTCGATGAGGGCGGCGCCGCCGGCGAAACGGCCCTGAGGGCTGCTGACGCGCACGACCCGCCCGGCAAAGGACGTCTCGAGCGCGGCGGCGAGCCGGTGGAGGGTGTGCCCCTCGGGCATCAGGCTCGCTCTCGGGTGTCGGAGCCGTGGGGGCCGTCCGGGCGGGAGCCGCCGTGCTGTGGCACGGTGCCGTCGCGGGCGTACCGGGCGAGCATCTCGATGCGGCGCGCGTGGCGCTGCTCGCCGGTGAACGGCTCGGCGAGGAAGGCGTCGACGATGGCGGTCGCCTCGTCGACGGTGTGCATCCGCGCGCCGACGCCGAGCACCTGCGCGTCGTTGTGGGCGCGGGCCAGGGTCGCGGTCTCCACGCTCCAGCCCAGGGCCGCCCGGATGCCGGAGACCGCGTTGGCGGCGATCTGCTCGCCGTTGCCCGAGCCGCCGGTGACGACGCCCAGCGATCCCGGGTCCTCGCTGACGGCGATGGCCGCGGGGAGGACGAAGACGGGGTAGTCGTCGACGGGGTCCATCTCGTGGGGCCCGTGGTCGGTGACCTCGTGGCCGCCGTCCCGCAGGTGCTCGACGAGATGGTTCTTCAGCTCGTACGAGGCGTGGTCTCCTCCGATGTGGACGCGCATGGGGGCAGTGTGTCAGCCGCCGCCGACACACCGCCCCGGCGTATCGTGCGGGGACCTCAGTCGAAGATGGGACCCACGCCGCGCGAGCGCTTGAGCTCGTAGAAGCCCTCGTAGCGCGAGACCGCCAGCACGCCGTCCCACACCGAGCCGGCCTCCTCGCCCTTCGGCGCGGGGGTCATCACCGGGCCGAAGAAGGCGGGGCCGTCGCTGCCGTCGGGGTTGGCGACCGCGATGACCGGGGTGCCGACGTCGTCGCCGACGCGGTCGATGCCCTCGTGGTGGCTGGCCTCGAGAACCTGGTCGTACGCGTCGGAGCGGGCGTGGTCGATGAGGTCCGCCGGCAGGCCCAGCTCCTCGAGGGCTCCGGCGGTGGCCTTCTCGAGGTCCTCCTCGCCGCCGGGGTGGATGCGCGTGCCGATCGCGGTGTAGAGGTCACGGATCAGGCTGGGCCGCTGCCCGCCGTGCAGCTCGTTCGCGGCGATGACCACCCGGACCGGGCCCTTGGCGCGCTCCAGCTTCTGCTGCTGGTCCTCGGTGAGGTCATCGCTCCCGTTGAGCACCCCGAGCGACATGACCTTGAACTGGAGATCGATGGCGCGGACCTGCTCCACCTCCAGCATCCAGCGCGACGTCATCCACGCCCAGGGACAGATCGGGTCGAACCAGAACTCGACGCGGGTGGGGGTGGAGCTTTCAGCCGTGGTGGTCATGCCTGCGCCAACCCCCCGAGCGCGTGGCAGCATTCCCGAGGTGCCGCAGACCCCAGCCTCCTCCCCCGACGCCCCCGCGACGTTCGCCGCCACCTCCGAGCAGCTGAACCTGACCCGGGAGGAGGCACGCTCACGCTCGGCCCTGCTCACCGTCGAGACCTACGCGGTGGACCTGGACGTGACGGGCACCGGACCCACCTTCGCCTCGCGCACCCGCCTGTCCTTCTCCGCTCGTGAGGAGGGCGCCTCGACGTTCGTCGACCTCGTGGCCACGTCCGTCGAGTCGATCACCCTGAACGGCGTGGCCCTCGACGTCTCCGACGTCTTCGACGGCGCCCGCATCCGCCTCGACGCCCTGGCCGCCCGGAACAGCCTCGACGTCGTGGCGCGCTGCGCCTACTCGACGACGGGCGAGGGGCTGCACCGCTTCGTCGACCCGGTGGACGAGCAGACCTACCTCTACAGCCAGTTCGAGGTCGCCGACTCCCGCCGGGTCTTCGCGGTCTTCGAGCAGCCGGACCTCAAGGCCACCTTCGCCTTCACCGTCACCGCCCCCGAGTCCTGGGAGGTCGTCTCCGTCTCGCCCACGCCCCCTCCCACGCCGGCGGGCGACGGCGCCGCCACCTGGGCCTTCGAGGCGACGCCGGTCCTGTCCTCCTACGTCACCGCGGTCGTCGCCGGGCCGTACACCGCGGTGCGGGGCGAGCTCACGTCGAGCGACGGGCGCACGATCCCCCTCGGCGTCCTCGCCAGGGCCTCGCTGGCCGAGCACCTCGACGCCGAAGAGATCATGGCGATCACCCGCGACGGCTTCGCCTTCTACGAGGAGTGGTTCGACCGGGCCTACCCCTTCGTCAAGTACGACCAGATCTTCGTCCCGGAGTTCAACGCCGGCGCCATGGAGAACGCCGGAGCGGTGACGTTCGTCGAGAGCTACGTCTGCCGCTCCCCGCCCCCCGGCGCGACGGTCGAGCGGCGCGCCGAGACGATCCTCCACGAGCTCGCCCACATGTGGTTCGGCGACCTCGTGACCATGGTCTGGTGGGACGACCTGTGGCTCAACGAGTCCTTCGCGACGTA
>JBBSRD010000296.1:0-3779 GCA_038243415.1 Actinomycetales bacterium
GCCGCAGCGAGCCGACCGGCGCTGTCAGCGACGACAGGGTCGCCGAGGGCAGCCGGCGCGGGTCACCGAGCACGGCGCGCCCACGATGGGTCGCGACGACGACCCCGGCGCCGAACGAGCGCAGGTCCAGGGCTGCCAGGCCGGCGCCGATCTCGTCGAGCACGCGGACCAGTGCGGGGTACGCGGGGTTGATGAGCTGGAAGCCGACGTCGCACGAGAAGCCGTCGACCACGTCGGTGCTCACGCGCCCGCCCACGCGCGGGCCCTGCTCGCGGACGCTGACCTCGAGGCCCGCGGCGTGCAGGCGCAGCGCGCACGCCAGCCCCGCGAGGCCGGCGCCGACCACGACCACGGGCCCGCTCACGGCGTACCGCCCGCACTGCTCCGCGCCAGATGACGCCCTGCGTCCACGGGCGGTGACGCTACCGCCGCGTCGTTGCTGTGGACGGGGGACCTGTGGACGACGAGGTGGTGATCGCGGCGCTGGGCCGCATGCTGACGCCGTGGAACCGCCCGAGGACCCCGACGCCAGCGCGCTGCCGGCTATCCCAGGTGAGCCAGAGGCCCCTGTGGAGCCGCGCGTGCCGGGCTACCGCGTGCACCGTCTCCTCGGCGTCGGGGCGAGCGCCGCCGTGTGGTCCGCGACGGGGCCGGGCGGCGCGGACGTGGCGCTGAAGGTCGTGTCCCTGTCCGCGGACGACGGCGCCCGCGGTCCGTGGGCCCTCGCCCAGCGCGCCGCGTCGGTCTCCGCCCTGCAGCGGGAGATCACCGCTCTGACGCAGGTGGACCACCCGAGGGTCGTGGCGCTGCGGGCCGTCGTGCCCCGGGAGGGCTGCGTCGTGCTCGTCCTGGACCGCGCTGCCGGGGGGAGCCTCGGAGCGCTGGTGCGGGCCCGCGGGTCGCTCGACGTGGGCGAGGTCATCGAGATGGTCGCCGGCCTGGCCACGGTGCTGGCGGAGCTGCACGAGCGCGGGCTGGTGCACGGTGACGTCTCCCCGGGCAACGTGCTCTTCGAGGCCGACGGCACCGCGGTGCTGGCCGACCTCGGGCTCGCCTCTCTCGTGGAGGCGCTCTCCCGCGGCCCGGTCGGCGCCGACCCCGGCGCGCTCGGGAGCCTCGACGGCGCGCCGCCGGCGCACGAGGGGGCGCACGAGGGGGCGCACGAGGGGACGCCGGGCGCACCGGGCACGCCGGGCTTCGCCGATCCTGCCGGCCTGGCGGACCGCCCCACCCCCGCCGGCGACGTCCACGGGCTGGCGGCCGTGGCCTGGTTCGCCCTGACGTCGTCGGTGCCCGGTCTCGCGACGCACCGGGTGCCCCTCTCGCTGCTCGTCCCCGAGGTTCCGCCGTCGCTGGTCCAGGTGCTCGACGACGCGATGTCACCCGTCCCCGGGCACCGGCCCACGGCGGCGGACCTCGCCGTCGCGGTGGCCGAGAGCGGTCCGTCCGAGGGCGTCCACCTGGTCCCGAGCGCCCCGGGTGCGCCCCAGGCCGAGCTCCTCACGCAGCGCCTGCGCGCCGCCGCCCGGGCCGCCCAGGAACAGGAGGCGGCGGCACGGGTCTCGCTGTGGCGCCGCGGACGGTGGGGCGTGGCGGCGGTGGGCGCCGTGGCGGTCGTCTTCCTCAGCGCGTGGGCGCTCTCCGGATGGCTCCTGGCCGAGGGGGGGCCGCTGGTCGGCTCCCCCTCAGCCAGGAGCGCCGGTGCCGGACCCACCGCCACCGCTGCCGAGGAGGCGGTGGGTGAGCCGTCGTCGCCACGGACCCCGCGGCCCACCGCGGCTGCACCGGACGAGGACCGCACGTCGGAGGGCGCCGACGGGTCGGGAGAGGGGCCCCTGCGCGACCCGGCGCTCGTCGACCCGGCGCTCTCCGAACCGTGGGTCGTCGTGTCCGCCCTGGCGGGCGCCCGCGCCCGTGCCTTCGAGACGGGCGACGTGTCGCTCCTGGGGTCCGTCGACGCCGGTGGGTCTCCCGCTCACGACACCGACGCCGAGGCCATCACCTCCCTAGTCTCGGCGGGAGCGAGCGTCGAGTCCCTGACCTTCGAGGTGCTCAGCGCCCGGGTGGTCGCCGCCGACGAGGCGGCCGGGACGGCCCGGGTCGAGACGAGCGTCATGACGGGGGGCCACCAGCAGCGGCTGGCGGACGGCAGGCTCGTGGAGGTGCCGGAGTCAGGGCCGGTCACGTCCGTGCTGGTCCTGAGGCTCACCGACGAGGGATGGCGGATCGACGCCACGGCGTGAGGGCACGGCGGCAGGGAGCGGTGGTCGCCCTCAGCTGCCTGAGCGGACCTTCTCGGCCAGCCAGCGGGTGGCGCTCTCGACGTCGCCGTGGGTGAAGGTGAAGCCTCCCGAGACCAGCGCGCTGGGATTGACGCGACGGCTGGCGAGCACCTCGTCGGCGAACTCCCCGAGCGCGATCTTCAGCGCGAACGCGGGTGCGGGGAGGAGCGCCTTGCGGCTCAGGGCGGCCGCGACCGCGCGGATGAGGTCTCCGTTGCGTGCCGGCTCGGGCGAGACGAGGTTCACGGGGCCCTGCACGTGGTCGGCGGTCAGCAGCCACTCGATGGCGGCGACCTCGTCCTCGAGGGTGATCCACGACCACCAGGCGCTGCCGTTGCCCAGCGGGCCGCCGAGGTTCAGGCGGATGAGCGGCAGGAGGGGCCCGAAGGCGCCGCCGCCGGTGGTCATCACGAGCCCCGTGCGGCCGCTGGCGACCCGGATGCCGGCGTCACGGGCGGGCTGGGCGGCCGCCTCCCAGGCCACGCACACCCCGGCCAGGAACTCGTCGCCGGCGGAAGACTCCTCGTCCACGATCTCGTCGCCGCGCTCGCCGTACCAGCCCGAGGCGCTGGCCTGCACGAGGACCTGCGGCGCCTCGTCCAGCGAGGCGAGGGCCGTGGCCAGCGTGGCGGTGGACTCGGTCCGCGAGGTGAGGATCAGCTCGCGGTAGGACTCGTCCCAGCGCTTGTCCCCGACGCCGACCCCGGAGAGGTTGACGGCCGCGTCGACGCGCCCCAGCGCCCTCACGTCGAGGTCGCCGGCGCGGGGGTCCCACCTCACCTGCGAGGGGTCGCTCGGGGCGCGGCGGACGAGCTGGACGACCTCGTGGCCCGAGGCGGACAGGCGCTGGCGCAGCGCCGTCCCGATGAGGCCGGAGGCCCCGCTGACGACGACTCGCATGACGCTCCCTGCCTGGGCCCGGGGGCCGTGGTTGTCCGTGCTGGTGCTGGGCCGGGCGCTCTGGGGGAGCGCCGTCCCGTCGGTGGGCGCCCCCGCTGTCCCCCCCCCCGACGAGCGGCTGCCTCAGAGGCCGAGGTCGCCCTCGAAGGAGCCGTCCTCGAGGCGCGCCTTCATCGTGGAGAGGAAGCGCGCGGCGTCGGCCCCGTCCACGATCCGGTGGTCGTAGGACAGCGCCAGGTAGATCATCGACCGGATCGCGATCGACTCACCGCCGTCCGCGTCCTTGACCACGACGGGCCGCTTCGCCACCGTGCCGGTCCCGAGGATGGCGACCTGCGGCTGGTTGATGATCGGCGTGTCGAACAGGGCGCCCCGGCTCCCGGTGTTCGTCAGCGTGAACGTCCCACCACCGAGCTCGTCCGGGGTCACCTTGTTGTCGCGCGTGCGGGCCGCGAGGTCGGCGATCTTCTTGGCGATGCCGGCGATGTTGAGGTCGCCCGCGTCCTTGATGACCGGGACCAGCAGCCCCCGCTCGGTGTCCACGGCGATGCCGAGGTTCTCCTGCGGGTGGTAGACGATCGAGTCGCCGTCCACCGA
>JBBSRD010000297.1:0-3776 GCA_038243415.1 Actinomycetales bacterium
CCTCGCCGCCCTCGCCGCCCGCGGGGTGCGCCACGGCCTGCTCGTCGGCCCCCGCAGCGACCGCGCCGACCCCGGCCCGGCGCTCGCGGCCGCCCGCGTGCGCCTCGCCGGCACCTCGATGGCGCGCGTCGGCCACGTGGCCGTGTCGGCGACCACCGGCGCCGGGATGGGCACGCTCCGGTCCGCGCTGGCCGGAGCGGTGGCGGGCCTGCCCGCGCCGGACCCGTCGGCACCCGTCCGCCTGTGGGTGGACCGCTCGTTCACCATCCGGGGCGCTGGCACGGTGGTCACCGGCACGCTCCCCGCAGGCACGGTGGGGGTCGGCGACCGGCTGACCACCGCGGACGGCCAGAGCGTCACCGTGCGCGGCGTGCAGAGCCTCGGCGCACCGGTGGAGCGGGTGAGCGGCGTGGCCCGGGTGGCGCTGAACCTGCGGGGCGTCCCGGCCGACGCGCTGGCCCGCGGCGACGCGCTCGTCACCCCGGGGACGGCGCGGTGGGTGTCCGTGGTCGACGTCCGGCTGCGCCCCACGGGGGAGCAGGACGCCGGGTCGCGGGGCGGAGCGTCACCGCACCTGCCCGAGCACCTCGTCCTGCACGCGGGGGCGGCGGCCGTGCCGGTGCGGGTGAGGGTGCTGGGAGACGACGGCCTCGGCACCGACGGCCACGTCGCCAGCGCCCGCCTCACCCTCGAGGCGCCGCTCCCGCTGCGCGTGGGTGACGTCGCCCTCCTCCGCGACCCCGGCGCCCACCGCGTGCTCGCCGGGGTGACCGTGCTCGACCCGGAGCCCCCGCCGCTGCGTCGCCGCGGTGCCGCCCGGACCCGCGCCGGCGTCATGGCCGGGCTGCCCGCGGTGGCCGACGCCGCCGGCGAGCTCGCACGACGGTCCGCCGTGCGCCGGGAGGACCTGGTTCTCCTCGGAGCGGACGCCGACGACGTCGACGCGCTCGCCGCACGGCTCCCCGGCGCCGGTGGGCTCAGCGTGGGCGGGTGGCTCGTCGACGCCAACGCGGCGGCCCGCTGGCGCACGGAGCTGGGCACCGCGACGGCGCGTCACGCCGACGAGCGCCCGCTCGAGCCGGGGCTCCCGATCGAGGCCGCGCGCCAGGGTCTGGGCCTGCCCTCGCTCGACCTCGTGGGGGCGCTCGCAGCCCTGACCGCCCCGGACGAGGCGGCGCTGCGCGTGCGCGACGGGCGGGTGTCGCTGGCGGCCAGAGCGGAGAGCGCGCTGCCCACCACCGTGCAGAGCGCGGTCGACGCCGTGCTCGCCGACCTGGAGGCCTCACCGTTCGTCGCCCCGGACGCGCACCGGCTCCGCGACCTGGGGCTCGGAGCCCGAGAGCTCGCCGCCGCCGTGCGCGCCGGGGCCCTGGAGCGGGTGGGCGACGGCATCTACCTCGCGCCCGGAGCCCCGCAGCGTGCCGCCGCCGCGCTGGCCCGGCTGGACCAGCCGTTCACGCTCAGCCAGGCGCGCCAGGCTTGGGGGACGAGCCGGCGCGTCGCCGTGCCGCTGCTCACCCTGCTGGACACCAGGCGCCTGACGGTGCGAGATCCCGACGACACGAGGCGCCTGGCGCCCTAGGGTCGTCCACCGTGGACCTCAACGATCACCAACGCGACAACCTGGCCAACTGGGACGACCGCGTCGCCGTCCACGTGGCCTCGCCGGACTACGCGGTGCAGACCTTCATCGACGATCCGTCGTTCCTCTCCGACGTCGTGGCCTTCGACGCCCCGCTGCTCGGCGACGTGGCCGGTCTCTCGCTCGCGCACCTCCAGTGCCACATCGGCACCGACTCGATCTCCCTGGCGCGCCTCGGGGCGCGGGTGAGCGGGCTGGACTTCTCCGCCCCCGCGATCGACGCCGCCCGCGACCTCGCCGCCCGAACTGGGACCACGGACGCGGACTTCGTCGTCGCCAGCGTCTACGACGCGCCCGCCGCGCTGGGCCGCCGGTTCGACGTCGTCTACACGTCGGTCGGGGTGATGCACTGGCTGGACGACCTCGAGCGCTGGGCCGCGGCGGTCGCCGGGCTGCTCGTGCCCGGCGGGCGCTTGTACCTGCGCGACGAGCACCCGTCGCTGTGGGCGTGGGACGGCGTGGACGGGGAGCCGGTGCTGACGTATCCGTACGTCACGCCCCGCGGGCAGCCGCTGACCACGGACGAGCAGGCCACGTACGCCGCGGGTGACTCCAGCTCGATCGTCCACACCCGCCAGCACGAGTGGAACCACCCGCTCTCCGAGGTGGTGACCGCGGTCGCCGGCGTCGGGCTGCGCATCGACAGGCTGGCCGAGCACGACGGGCACGAGTGGCCCCCGCTGCCGGGCATGACGAGAGAGGGCTCGCAGTGGTTCCTGCCCGCGCCGCTGCGGGGAAGGGTCCCCGCGATGTACTCCCTCTGGGCCAGCGCGCCGGCCTGACGCCACCCAGGCGTCCGCCCGGGTCGTCGTCGAGCGGGTGATGCCGCGCGCGCGACCCGCTCTGCCTAGGGTCGCGCCCATGGACCTCCGCCTGCGACGCGTGGTCGAGGACGACGCCCCGGCGCTCGCGGCGCTGCGCCGAGCGAACCGGCGCTTCCTCGCCGGTGTGGAACCCGAGCGCGACGAGTCCTTCTTCACCGCGGCGGGCCAGGCGTCGATGATCGAGGGCCTCCTGCTGCGCGCTGAGGCGGGGCTGGTGGTGCCGTGCGTCATCGAGGTCGACGGCGAGCTCGTCGGGCAGGCGAGCGTCAACGACGTGGTCCGCGGCGCCTTCCAGTCCGCCCACCTGGGGTACTGGCTGAGCGAGGACCGGACCGGCAGGGGGATCGGCACCGCGACGGTCGCCGCAGCGGTGTTCATCGCCTTCGACGAGATGGGCCTGCACCGCCTCCAGGCCGACACCCTGCTCGACAACGTCGCGTCGCAGAAGGTGCTGGCGCGCAACGGTTTCGTCCGCATCGGCCTGGCGCCGCGCTACCTCAACATCGCCGGCCGCTGGCAGGACCACGTGCTCCACCAGGTGCTGGCCGAGGAGCAGCCGGCGCTCAGGGAATGAGGTCCAGCCCCTGCTGCGACCTTTCCCTCACGGATCGGGGACCTCCAGCCGCGCTGGCGCGCGTCGTAGCGCGGTGCACCGTCCCCGGTCGGGGACTGGCACGGTGTCCCGATGGTCACCGAGCACGCGCTGCTGCCCGTCGTCGCCGGCCGAGAGGAAGCGTTCGAGGCGGCGTTCGCGGAGGCGAAGACCCTCATCACCGCCTCGCCGGGGTTCGTCGACCTGAGCCTGTCGCGCGGCGTCGAGACGCCCGGGGCGTACCTGCTGCTCGTCCGGTGGCGCTCGGTGGCCGACCACGAGGAGGGCTTCCGTGGGTCAGCGGCCTACGAGCGGTGGCGCGAGATGCTCCACGGCTTCTACGAGCCCTTCCCCGTCGTCGAGCACTTCGAGACCGTCGCCAGCGCCTGAACCGTACCAACGCCTGATGGCCGTGAGGGCCTGGACCGCTGGCGCGACTCAGGCCGCGAGGTGCCCCCACAGCTCGGAGAGCTCCGACCACGGCCCGACGGCGGCGACCCGCCCGGCCTCCAGGACCACCACGCGGTCGGCCCGCGAGAGCGCCGCCCGCTTGGCGGAGGCCCCCAGCACGGTGGCTCCGCGGGCGCGCAGCGCCTCCCACAGCTCCACCTCGGTGCGCGCGTCGAGGGCGGAGGACACGTCGTCGGCGACGAGCAGCTCGGCCCCGGTCGCCAGCGCCCGCGCGAGGGCGAGGCGCTGGACCTGCCCGCCGGACAGG
>JBBSRD010000298.1:0-3763 GCA_038243415.1 Actinomycetales bacterium
GGCGCGCTCGGCCTCGCGGGGCCCGACGTCGATCTTCACCGAGCTCGCGGTGCCCACGAGGTCGGCCACCGAGCCTTCGGCGAGGACCCGGCCCTTGGCCATGACCACGACGTGGCTGCACGTGGCCTCGACCTCGGCGAGCAGGTGGGAGGAGACGATGACGGTGCGCCCGGTGGCGGCGTAGTCCCGCAGCACCTGCCGCATCGCGGTGATCTGCGGCGGGTCCAGGCCGTTGGTGGGCTCGTCGAGCACGAGGAGCTCGGGCAGCCCCAGCAGCGCCGAGGCGATGCCCAGGCGCATGCGCATCCCCTGGCTGTAGCCGCCGACGCGGCGCTCGACCCGGTCCCCGAGGTCCGCGACGGCCAGCGCCTCCTCGAGGTGGGCGTCGGCGGCGGGGCGCCCGGTCGCGCGCCAGAACAGCTCGAGGTTCTCGCGCCCGGACAGGTGGGGCAGGAACCCGGTGCCCTCGACCAGCGCTCCGACGCGCGCCAGCACGGGGGCGCCGGGGGTGATGGGGGTCCCGAGGAGCTCCACCGAGCCCTGCGTGGGGCGGACGAGGCCGAGGACCACGCGCAGCGCCGTGGTCTTGCCCGCGCCGTTGGGCCCGAGAAGCCCGACGACCTGCCCGCGGCGCACGGTGAAGGAGGCGTCGTCGACCGCGCGCACCCCGCCGCGGTACTCCAGGACGAGGTGGTCGACGGACAGGACGACATCGTCGTCGTCGGTGCCGCCCGCGTCCCTGCCGGCCCGAGCGGCAGCCGCGGCGGTCGCGGCGGTGGCGGCGCTGCGGCGGCCGGCCCGGCGCCGCAGCGCGAGCACCAGGGCGGCGACCAGCGCGAGGCTGGCGAGGACGGCGGCGAGCACCACCTGCGCGGTGGGCAGGGTGGTCGCCGACTCCAGGGGCTGCGCCGCCGCGTTGTCCTCGCCCGCCGTGGTCACCCTCAGGTCACCGGCGAGCGCGACCGTGTAGGGCGCCGGCGCCGTGGGCATCGCGTACCCGGAGTCCGTGGAGGCCACCACCAGGCGCAGCCGGTGCCCGGCCGGGACCTCTCGGGCCACGGTGGGGAGCTGGACGCGCACCGGGGCGGCGCCGCCGCCGGTGTCCACGCGCAGGGGGGTCACGCCGCCGCCGGGCAGGACCGCCGCGCCGCCGTCGTCGACGTCGTAGAGGGCGGCGAAGAGCACCGCGGAACCGGTCGGCGCGGCGACGGCCAGGTCCACCGAGGACGGTCCGGCCAGGGACAGGGGGCTCTCCAGGGGCTCGGTGGTGAAGACCGCGCTCTGCCCGGGGACCACGGCGCCGGCAGCGAGCCCCGGCAGGGAGGACAGCACCCCGAGGCCGGGGATCGAGGTCTGCGCCGCCGGGAGGCCGCCGGCGGGGAAGAGCAGCGGCTGGGCGTCGGGTGCCCCGTCGAGCCCGGACAGGGGCAGCGAGGTGGCGGACGCGTCGTCGGCGGCGCCGGGGGAGGGGATGGTGCTCTGGGAGCGCAGGGGGGCGACGAACCCTCCGGTGCCAGCGTCCTCGTCGTCGTCCCCGCCACCGCCACCGCCGCCGGCCAGGGCGGCGACCGCGGGCAGCGGCAGCGCGTAGGTGAAGGCCGGCTCGTCCGAGCCGCTCCCGTCCTCGTCGGTGGGGCGCTCGGCGCTCGACGCGAGGTGCTGGCCGAAGAACTCGCGGGTGCGCACCCGGAAGTCCTTCGAGAGCTCACCCAGCGCGTCGTGCCCGCCCGTCGACCACGCCAGGGTCACCGGCGCGCCCGCGGCCGCCAGCTGCTCGGCGTTGGCGAGGGAGGCGTCCAGGCCGAACAGGGTGTCGGCCTCGCCCTGCACCAGCAGCGCGGGAGCGCTCGCCCCGTCCAGCACCCGCGCCGGGCTCGACGCCGCCAGCAGGTCGCTGAGCTGCGGCGTGGGCACGCCCCCGCCCTCCAGCGTCCCGAGGTAGGCGGAGCAGAAGTCTTCCGCCAGGCGCCCGCAGCCGGGCCGCTGCGACGTCGAGCCCGGGGCCAGGGCCACCGACCGGCCGTCAGCATCCGTCGGGGGAGGCGAGGGGCGCAGCAGCTGGCCCACCCACGCGGACTTCAGCACCCCCGGCGCCGCCTCCCCGCCGCCGGGGACGGTCGCCGCCTGTGGGGTGAGCGAGGCGCCCAGGTCGTTCCAGGTGATCGCCGCCGCCACCGCGTCCACGCGCGGGTCGGTGCCCTCCGCCAGCAGGGCCGCCGACCCGCCGTAGGAGGCCCCCGCCACGCCCACCACGGGGTCCGAGCCGCTGGACGGGTCGCCCCCGTCGTCGCGCTGCACGTCGGGGCGGGCCTCCATCAGGTCGACGACCGCGCGCACGTCAGCGCCCTCGAAGGCCGGTGAGCCCAGGTGGATGCGCCCGCCCGAGGCCCCGAAGCCGCGGGCGGTGTACGTCGCCACGACGTACCCGCGGCGCGCCAGGTCCTCGCCCTGACCCTCCAGGTCGTCCTTGCTGCCCCCGTAGCCGTGAGCCAGCACCACCGACGGCCACCCCGCCGCCGGCTGCCCCCCACCGGGGACGAACACGCTCGCGTCCAGGGACACCGCGGAGCCGTCAGGCTCAGCGACCACCGCCACCGCCGCGTCCTCGCTGGTCGGTTCCACCTCGGAGGCCGCGGTGCCCGCCCGCGCCGCGGGAGCGGCGACCACCGCGCCGGCGCCGCCGGCAGCGAGCACGACGCCCACGACCAAGGCCGCCGTGGAGGAGCGGAGCCGAGAAGAGGAAGAAGCCGTCATCCGCGCAGACCGGCGCGATCGCGTCACCGCGCCATGGTGGCACCGCACCGACCACCACGCCGGACAGGAGAGCGCGCCGGCGGGGGTGAGGCGCGCCACAGGACCCTCGACGCCGACCGCGGGCAGCGGCATGATCGCAGGGTGCCTCCCACCAGACCCCGCCTGCGCCCCGGCGACCTCACCGCCGCCGACGGCTCGGTGACCCTCACCGCCCCCGACGAGCTCGTCCTGCCCCGCCACGACGTCGAGGCCGCCGGCCACCACCTGAGCACCGGCACGGTGCTGCGCGTCGGCGTCACCGCCGAGCACCTCGACACCCCCGACCTCGCCCTGCTCCGCTCTGCCACCGCCCTCACCCGCCGGACCCTCACCGGCGACGTCGACGCGCTCCCGCCCGCCCTGCGCGACGAGCTCGGTCCCTGGTCCGGCTGGCAGCTCGACGCCCCCGGCGCCGGCGCCGTGACCACCACCCGCCGCGTCCCCGACGACCAGAGCCCTGCCGCCCCCGCTGAGGGCCCCGCCACCGCACCCCCCGAGGTGACCCGCTGGCTCCTCGCCACCGTCCGCGACCAGGACCTCGTCACCGCTCTGCGCACCCGCGCCGAGGTGAGCGTCCACCTGCTCGTCGACAGCGACCGCCACGGGGAGGACCACCGCGACGCAGAGAACGACGAACCGACCACCGACGACGCCCCGACCGCGGTCGTCGAGGTCGTCGAGCGCCACATCACCTCCACCCTCCCCGGCCGCGACGTCGCCACCACCAGCCGTGAGCTGCGCGTCGCCCCCGTCGCCCCCACAGCCGGAGCCACCCCCCTGCGCCGACGCGAGGCCGCAGCCCTCGTGAGCGCCGTCGTCGCTGCCCTCGTCGACGCCGGCGCCGCGCCGCTGGCCGCGGCCGACGTCGCCGCCCGCGGCGCCAGGGCCACCACCGTCCTGCGCCGCGCCCTCGACGGCGCCGACCCCGGGAGCGCCCCCGCACCGCCCACCCCCACCAAGCCGCTCACCA